>NZ_NCUI01000012.1:0-200 GCF_002096435.1 Streptococcus oralis subsp. oralis | reverse complement strand
CAAATCAAGGTAGAAGGACAAACCATTACCTTGACCCTTACCGAGGAACAAGTGAAAGCCAATGGCGGTCAAGCTGTTGAATTAACATTCGATGCGAAGATCAAAGCTGGCGCTAACTTGTCCGCATATGTGAAGGAAGACGGTCGTACACAGATTCCGAATAAGGCTTCTTATGACGCAAGCTTCCCACACAAACCAGG
>NZ_NCUI01000013.1:0-239 GCF_002096435.1 Streptococcus oralis subsp. oralis | reverse complement strand
TTGTGCACACCTGGTTTGTGTGGGAAGCTTGCGTCATAAGAAGCCTTATTCGGAATCTGTGTACGGCCGTCTTCCTTCACATATGCGGACAAGTTCGCGCCAGCTTTGATCTTCGCGTCGAATGTTAATTCAACTGCTTGACCGCCATTGGCTTTCACTTGGTCTTCTGTAAGCGTCAAGGTAATCGTTTGACCTTCTACCTTGATTTGGCTAGCGTCAAGGGCTTGACCATTCAATTT
>NZ_NCUI01000011.1:0-254 GCF_002096435.1 Streptococcus oralis subsp. oralis | reverse complement strand
GTATCTGTGACTGAGAAGGCTGTCGCATCTTGCGCTACACTTGTTTTCACATTATAAGTGAAGACTTCATCACGTTTCGCAAGTGTTGCAGATTCTTTGCCGTTCACATCTTTCTTGATCTCTGGCTCTTCTGGTGTTGGTGGCGTTACTGGAACTTCGTTAGAGTCTTTCGTAAAGCCTGGTTTGTTTGGTAGATCTGCCTTGTAAGCTGCCTTGTTAGGAACTTTCACAGTCTTATCTTCTGATAGGTAAGC
>NZ_NCUI01000008.1:0-258 GCF_002096435.1 Streptococcus oralis subsp. oralis | reverse complement strand
TAGTGTATCTGTGACTGAGAAGGCTGTCGCATCTTGCGCTACACTTGTTTTCACGTTGTATGTGAAGACTTCATCACGTTTCGCAAGTGTTGCAGCTTCTTTGCCGTTCACATCTTTCTTGATTTCTGGCTCGTCTGGTGTTGGAGGTGTTACTGGGACTTCGTTAGAGTCTTTCGTAAAGCCTGGTTTGTTTGGAAGATCTGCCTTGTAAGCTGCCTTGTTAGGAACTTTCACAGTCTTATCTTCTGATAGGTAAGC
>NZ_NCUI01000010.1:0-291 GCF_002096435.1 Streptococcus oralis subsp. oralis | reverse complement strand
TCCTTAGTCGTTACAACTGGGGCTACTACTTTCTTAGTTCCAACTTCGACAACTTCGTCTACTGCTGGAGTGGTGATTGTGTTTGATTTCTCAACACGACCTGTTTCAACACCATCTGTGTAAGTCACTGTTTCAACAATGGTACGAACACCTTTTTGACCAGCTGTCTTCACTCGGCGAACACCTTCAGCTAAGAGTGCATTTTCAACCTCACGAGTCTGGAAGGCAACTTCTTCAGTTTTGGTTACTTCCTTAGTCGTTACAACAGCTTTTGAACCGGTATAAGTAATC
>NZ_NCUI01000006.1:0-294 GCF_002096435.1 Streptococcus oralis subsp. oralis | reverse complement strand
GCTGGCGCTAACTTGTCCGCATATGTGAAGGAAGACGGTCGTACACAGATTCCGAATAAGGCTTCTTATGACGCAAGCTTCCCACACAAACCAGGAGTGCACAAGGACTCTAACGAAGTCCCAGTAACACCTCCAACACCAGACGAGCCAGAAATCAAGAAAGATGTGAACGGCAAGGCAGAAGAAACCCTCGCAAAACGAGATGAAGACTTCACATACAATGTGAAAACGACAGTAGCGCAAGATGCGACAGCCTTCAGCGTAACCGATAAGATCGAAGATGTTCTTGAGTTC
>NZ_NCUI01000005.1:0-301 GCF_002096435.1 Streptococcus oralis subsp. oralis | reverse complement strand
TTTCTCTTCATCCGTCAAATCGGTACGTGAATCAATGGCTGCTTCCTTAGCTTTAAGGGCATCATCAATCGCTTGCTTGGCTGCTGGCTTGCTTTGAGCGGTTGGATTGACTGCGTTAACTTCAGTTGTTCCAACAGTTTTAGATTGCGATACTGCTTCATCTGTTGTTGCAGTATCAATATTCTTCTTAGCTTCATCTGCTTTCGCATTGGCATCTGCCTTCGCAACAGCTTTCTCTTCATCCGTCAAATCGGTACGTGAATCAATGGCTGCTTCCTTAGCTTTCAGCGCATCATCGATT
>NZ_NCUI01000003.1:0-308 GCF_002096435.1 Streptococcus oralis subsp. oralis | reverse complement strand
AATTTAGCACTTGAAGTTCCTGCGAATTCAAGAACGTCCACTAGGGTATCTGTGACTGAGAAGGCTGTCGCATCTTGCGCTACTGTTGTTTTCACGTTGTATGTGAAGACTTCATCACGTTTTGCGAGAGTTTCTTCTGCCTTGCCATTCACATCTTTCTTGATTTCTGGCTCGTCTGGTGTTGGAGGTGTTACTGGGACTTCGTTAGAGTCCTTGTGCACACCTGGTTTGTGTGGGAAGCTTGCGTCATAAGAAGCCTTATTCGGAATCTGTGTACGGCCGTCTTCCTTCACATATGCGGACAAGTT
>NZ_NCUI01000002.1:0-311 GCF_002096435.1 Streptococcus oralis subsp. oralis | reverse complement strand
CAAGATGCGACAGCCTTCTCAGTCACAGATACCCTAGTGGACGTTCTTGAATTCGCAGGAACTTCAAGTGCTAAATTGAATGGTCAAGCTCTTGAAGCAAGCCAAATCAAGGTAGAAGGTCAAACGATTACCTTGACGCTTACAGAAGACCAAGTGAAAGCCAATGGCGGTCAAGCAGTTGAATTAACATTCGACGCGAAGATCAAAGCCGGCGCGAACTTGTCTGCTTACCTATCAGAAGATAAGACTGTGAAAGTTCCTAACAAGGCAGCTTACAAGGCAGATCTACCAAACAAACCAGGCTTTACGAA
>NZ_NCUI01000001.1:0-311 GCF_002096435.1 Streptococcus oralis subsp. oralis | reverse complement strand
GCTTGACCATTCAATTTAGCACTTGAAGTTCCTGCGAACTCAAGAACATCTTCGATCTTATCGGTTACGCTGAAGGCTGTCGCATCTTGCGCTACTGTTGTTTTCACATTGTATGTGAAGACTTGGTCGCGTTTGTCAAGAGTTTCAGCTTCTTTGCCATTCACATCTTTCTTGATTTCTGGCTCGTCTGGTGTTGGAGGCGTTACTGGAACTTCATTAGAGTCTTTCGTAAAGCCTGGTTTGTTTGGAAGATCTGCCTTGTAAGCTGCCTTGTTAGGAACTTTCACAGTCTTATCTTCTGATAGGTAAGC
>NZ_NCUI01000004.1:0-428 GCF_002096435.1 Streptococcus oralis subsp. oralis | reverse complement strand
GCATCGAATGTTAATTCAACAGCTTGACCGCCATTGGCTTTCACTTGTTCCTCGGTAAGGGTCAAGGTAATGGTTTGTCCTTCTACCTTGATTTGACTTGCATCAAGAGCTTGACCATTCAAGGTCGCACTTGATTTACCTGCGAACTCAAGAACATCTTCGATCTTATCGGTTACGCTGAAGGCTGTCGCATCTTGCGCTACTGTTGTTTTCACATTGTATGTGAAGACTTGGTCGCGTTTTGCGAGAGTTTCTTCTGCCTTGCCGTTAACATCTTTCTTGATCTCTGGCTCGTCTGGTGTTGGTGGCGTTACTGGGACTTCATTAGAGTCTTTGTGCACACCTGGTTTGTGTGGGAAGCTTGCGTCATAAGAAGCCTTATTCGGAATCTGTGTACGGCCGTCTTCCTTCACATATGCGGACAAGTT
>NZ_NCUI01000007.1:0-949 GCF_002096435.1 Streptococcus oralis subsp. oralis | reverse complement strand
GCTTGCTTGGCTGCTGGCTTACTTTGCGCAGTTGGGCTGACTGCGTTGACCTCAGTTGTTCCAGTTGACTTAGCCTGGTCGACTTCTGCATTTGTGGTCGCAGCGTCAATGTTCTTCTTAGCCTCATCAGCTTTCGCCTTGGCATCTGCCTTCGCAACAGCTTTCTCTTCGTCCGTCAAATCGGTACGTGAATCAATGGCTGATTCCTTAGCTTTCAGCGCATCATCGATTGCTTGCTTGGCTGCTGGCTTACTTTGCGCAGTTGGGCTGACTGCGTTGACCTCAGTTGTTCCAGTTGACTTAGCCTGGTCGACTTCTGCATTTGTTGTCGCGTTGTCGATTGCTTGTTTCGCTGTATCTGCTTTCGCTTTGGCATCTGCCTTCGCAACAGCTTTCTCTTCATCCGTCAAATCGGTACGTGAATCAATGGCTGCTTCCTTAGCTTTCAGCGCATCATCGATTGCTTGCTTGGCTGCTGGCTTACTTTGAGCGGTTGGATTGACTGCGTTGACTTCAGTTGTTCCAGCAGTTTTAGCTTGCGATACTGCTTCATCTGTGGTCGCAGTGTCGATGTTTCTCTTAGCCTCATCGGCTTTCGCTTTGGCATCTGCCTTCGCAACAGCTTTCTCTTCATCCGTCAAATCGGTACGTGAATCAATGGCTGCTTCCTTAGCTTTCAGCGCATCATCGATTGCTTGCTTGGCTGCTGGCTTACTTTGAGCGGTTGGATTGACTGCGTTGACCTCAGTTGTTCCATCATTCTTTGCTTGATCAACTTCTGAGTTTGTCGTCGCAGTGTCAATTGCTTGTTTCGCTGTATCTGCTTTCGCCTTGGCATCGGCTTTCGCTGCAGCTTTCTCTTCATCCGTCAAATCGGTACGTGAATCAATGGCTGCTTCCTTAGCTTTAAGGGCATCATCAATCGCTTGCTTGGCTGCTGGCTTGCTTT
>NZ_NCUI01000014.1:0-1451 GCF_002096435.1 Streptococcus oralis subsp. oralis | reverse complement strand
TTCGAATCTTTGTGTAGCCCTGGTCTATTTGGAATGTTTGCATCATAAGAAGCCGTATTTGGAACAGTGAATCCACGATCTGTTAGATATGGAGTTAAATCAGCTCCCGCTTTAATCTTAGCAGTGAAGCTCAATTCAACAGCTTGACCGCCATTGGCTTTCACTTGTTCCTTTGTAAGGGTCAAGGTAATGGTTTGACCCTCTACCTTGATTTGACTGGCATCAAGAGCTTGACCATTCAAGATTGCACTTGCTGAACCTGCATAATCAAGAACAGACTCAAGTGTATCACTTACGCTGAAGGCTGTCGCATCTGTTGGGACACTTGTTTTCACGTTGTATGTGAAAATTTGATCACGATCAGCGAGTGTTTCTTCAGCTTTAGTATTGACATCTTTCTTGATCTCTGGCTCGTCTGGTGTCGGTGGCGTTACTGGGACTTCATTGGAGTCTTTCGTAAAGCCTGGTTTGTTTGGAAGATCAACCTTGTAAGCTGCCTTGTTCGGAACCTTGATTGACTTATCTTCTGTTACATAATCAGACAAGTTAGCTCCCGCTTTGATCTTAGCGTCGAAAGTTAATTCAACAGCTTGTCCAGCACTTGTTTTAGCTTGTTCTTCTGTAAGCGTCAAGGTAATGGTTTGTCCTTCTACCTTGATTTGGCTAGCGTCAAGAGCTTGACCATTCAATTTAGCACTTGAAGTTCCTGCGAATTCAAGAACGTCCACTAGGGTATCTGTGACTGAGAAGGCTGTCGCATCTTGCGCTACTGTTGTTTTCACATTGTATGTGAAGACTTCATCACGTTTTGCGAGAGTTTCAGCTTCTTTGCCATTCACATCTTTCTTGATTTCTGGCTCGTCTGGTGTTGGAGGTGTTACTGGGACTTCATTAGAGTCTTTCGTAAAGCCTGGTTTGTTTGGTAGATCTGCCTTGTAAGCTGCCTTGTTAGGAACTTTCACAGTCTTATCTTCTGATAGGTAAGCAGACAAGTTTGCGCCAGCTTTGATCTTCGCGTCGAATGTTAATTCAACAGCTTGACCGCCATTGGCTTTCACTTGTTCCTCGGTAAGGGTCAAGGTAATGGTTTGTCCTTCTACCTTGATTTGGCTTGCATCAAGAGCTTGACCATTCAATTTAGCACTTGAAGTTCCTGCGAATTCAAGAACGTCTACTAGTGTATCTGTGACTGAGAAGGCTGTCGCATCTTGCGCTACACTTGTTTTCACGTTATAGGTGAAGACTTGGTCGCGTTTGTCAAGAGTTTCAGCTTCTTTGCCATTCACATCTTTCTTGATTTCTGGCTCGTCTGGTGTTGGAGGTGTTACTGGGACTTCGTTCGAATCCTTGTGCACACCTGGTTTGTGTGGGAAGCTTGCGTCATAAGAAGCCTTATTCGGAATCTGTGTACGACCGTCTTCCTTCACATATGCGGACAAGTTAGCGCCAGC
>NZ_NCUI01000015.1:0-1516 GCF_002096435.1 Streptococcus oralis subsp. oralis | reverse complement strand
CATCCCAGCTAAACTCAAAGCGCATAGCGATTTGACTCCTTATAAGGATCAATTGGTACCAAACAAAGCAAGTGTTAACTTCAAGGATGCCAATGGTCAATCTGGCAGCAAGGAATCAAAACCGGTAACGGTGAAACCACGTGACCCAGAAAAACCAACAGATCCAACACCAGGTGAACCAGTTAAGTCTGTTGGGCCAGAAGATGGATCTAAACCTGATAAAAAATACCACTTGCCAAACGCTTTAGATACCTTCCGCTTCGACATTTCAACGCTCGTTCCTGCAGATCCTAAGGATGAAAATGGAAATGCCTTGAAAGATGAGTACGGTCGCATCAAGAAGACGGAATTGACGAACTTCACGATCAGTGATAAAATCAATCAAGTCCTCAAAGTGAACCTTGACCGCATCGCCCTCAAAGTTGAAAACGCTCAATTTGACAAGATCAAAGCAACTCTTCAAGCCCAACTTGAACAGTCTGAGAAAGAACTCAAAGCTTTGACAGGTAAGTCAACTGATGAGACTTCAACAGAGGCTAACAAGAAGGAAGATTTGAAAGCGGCGGAAGCGAAAGTTGCTGAATTGAAAGCGAAGTTGGAAGCAGCTAAGGCAGCACAACCAGCTACTCCAGCAACAGCTGCTGAAGGGACAACACCAGCTACATCTGATTCTTCTGCAACAGAAGATAAGAAACCTGCAACTAGCGAATCAAGTCAAGATCTTGCAAGCTTGGAAGCAGAGTTGAAAGCAGCTGAAGAAAACTTGGCTAAACTTCAAGCACCAGCTGAGAAAGAAGCAGAATTGGCACCAGCTGATAAGAAACAACAACAAGAGAAACTCGAAAATGAAATCAAGAAACTAAAAGAAGCTCAAACTAAGCTTCAAGCAGCTATTGATAAATTGAGTAAGTCTTCAAATGATCGTGGTGAATTAGTAGGTAAAGAATTGGAAGCAATTGCTACTGTTACTTACGATGAAACTGAAAATCTTGTGACTCTTGAAATCAGCGACAAGGATGTTCTTGAAGCCTTGAAGGGAAGTAAAGTAACTCTCGTTCTTTACACAAACTTCAAAGAAGGAACAGACTTCGCTAAGTATCAGGATGGTGTACCAAATACAGCTACAGTAAGCTTCAATCACACCCCACAATCTACCAATACAGTTGTGGTGTTCCCACCAACACCGGTAACACCACCGGCTCCAAATATTCCACCTTCTGAGGGGGAAGTTCCACCAAAAGATCCAGGCAAAAACTTGCCAAATACAGGTTCTGAAGTTTCTACACTCTTTGAAGTCATTGCAGTTCTCATTCTTGGACTTACAGGACTTCTAGTTTGGAAAAACACAGCTGAACAATAGGATTGCATAGTAAGAGGAGGGTAGAAATATTTACTCTCCTCCTTACTGTATTTTGAAAGTGTTAAGGGAAAAAGAATGAGTAGAAAAAAATTATTAAAGTTAGGGATTTCAATACTTGCTTTAAACGCTCTTGGAGTAGCAACGTATCATGTAGCT
>NZ_NCUI01000009.1:0-1766 GCF_002096435.1 Streptococcus oralis subsp. oralis | reverse complement strand
GCTTGCTTGGCTGCTGGCTTACTTTGCGCAGTTGGGCTGACTGCGTTGACCTCAGTTGTTCCAGTTGACTTAGCCTGGTCGACTTCTGCATTTGTGGTCGCAGCGTCAATGTTCTTCTTAGCCTCATCAGCTTTCGCCTTGGCATCTGCCTTCGCAACAGCTTTCTCTTCATCCGTCAAATCAGTACGTGAATCAATGGCTGATTCCTTAGCTTTCAGCGCATCATCGATTGCTTGCTTGGCTGCTGGCTTACTGTGCGGATTGACTCCATTGACCTCAGTTGTTCCAGTTGACTTAGCTTGATCGACTTCTGCATTTGTTGTCGCGTTGTCGATTGCTTGTTTCGCTGTATCTGCTTTCGCTTTGGCATCTGCCTTCGCAACAGCTTTCTCTTCATCCGTCAAATCGGTACGTGAATCAATGGCTGCTTCCTTAGCTTTCAGCGCATCATCGATTGCTTGCTTGGCTGCTGGCTTACTTTGAGCGGTTGGATTGACTGCGTTGACTTCAGTTGTTCCAGCAGTTTTAGCTTGCGATACTGCTTCATCTGTGGTCGCAGTGTCGATGTTTCTCTTAGCCTCATCGGCTTTCGCCTTGGCATCAGCCTTCGCTGCAGTTTTCTCTTCATCCGTCAAATCAGTACGTGAATCAATGGCTGCTTCCTTAACTTTCAGCGCATCATCGATCGCTTGCTTGGCTGCTGGCTTACTTTGAGCGGTTGGCTCCACTCCGTTGACCTCAGTTATTCCATCAGTCTTGGCTCGAGATACTGCTTCATCTGTGGTCGCAGCGTCAATGTTCTTCTTAGCTTCATCAGCTTTCGCCTTGGCATCTGCCTTCGCAACAGCTTTCTCCTCGTCCGTCAAATCGGTACGTGAATCAATGGCTGATTCCTTAGTTTTCAGCGCATCATCGATCGCTTGCTTGGCTGCTGGCTTACTTTGCGCAGTTGGATTGACTGCGTTAACTTCAGTTGTTCCAGTTGACTTAGCCTGGTCGACCTCTGCATTTGTGGTCGCAGCGTCGATGTTCTTCTTAGCTTCATCAGCTTTCGCCTTGGCATCTGCCTTCGCAACAGCTTTCTCTTCATCCGTCAAATCGGTGCGTGAATCAATCGCTGCTTCCTTAGCTTTCAGCGCATCATCGATCGCTTGCTTGGCTGCTGGCTTACTTTGAGCGGTTGGGTTTACTGAGTTGACCTCAGTTGTTCCATCATTCTTTGCTTGATCAACTTCTGAGTTTGTCGTCGCAGTGTCAATTGCTTGTTTCGCTGTATCTGCTTTCGCCTTGGCATCGGCTTTCGCAACAGCTTTCTCTTCATCCGTCAAATCGGTGCGTGAATCAATCGCTGCTTCCTTAGCTTTCAGCGCATCATCGATCGCTTGCTTGGCTGCTGGCTTACTTTGAGCGGTTGGGTTTACTGAGTTGACCTCAGTTGTTCCATCATTCTTTGCTTGATCAACTTCTGAGTTTGTCGTCGCAGTGTCAATTGCTTGTTTCGCTGTATCTGCTTTCGCCTTGGCATCGGCTTTCGCAACAGCTTTCTCTTCATCCGTCAAATCGGTGCGTGAATCAATGGCTGCTTCCTTAGTTTTCAGCGCATCATCAATCGCTTGCTTGGCTGCTGGCTTACTTTGAGCGGTTGGGTTTACTGAGTTGACCTCAGTTGTTCCATCATTCTTTGCTTGATCAACTTCTGAGTTTGTCGTCGCAGTGTCAATTGCTTGTTTCGCTGTATCTGCTTTCGCCTTGGCATCGGCTTTCGC
>NZ_NCUI01000016.1:0-2088 GCF_002096435.1 Streptococcus oralis subsp. oralis | reverse complement strand
CTAACTACACGAGTGGTCCATTTTTCTCCATTTGGTCCAGTAGCTGAACTTTCAACCACTTCCAAACGGTAGTCAAGTGGGTCTGTCAACATGACGTTCTTTTCAAATTCGTAGGCTACGTTATTGAAGTTGTAATCAAGAGTATAGGTAAACTCCTCTGCCTTGTCTGACAATTGTGCAGAATAGGCTTTTTTCTTTGTCAAACCAAGCGGGTCATCAATTTCTCCCAAGTCATTACTCTTATCTGCGTCGGTAATTCTCTTAGTGACACTTGGGTAACAGTACTCGAGTTTTTGAACTTCAACTTCTTCATTACGTCCACCAATCTTACGGGTTGTAAATTCACCTGTCTTGAAGACACCAGTCAATTCAGGGACTGTAATTGTTTCATTCGTTGGTGTGTAATCAGCTGGCGGATCAACTTCATCCTCTTCATTCGTTTCAGGAGCACGTGCTTCCTTACTCAAATCATAGTCGAAATTGTTATCTCCAGGGTTGAAGACACTATCAGGTACATAGATTGTGACATTGTCACCTTCTTGATTGATTCGACCACGAATTTGTTTTGATGGATCTGTGACTTTTTCAACAACTGTTTTACCATTGATTCGAACAGCATCAACCTTATACCCGGGTGTAACAGTGAACTCACCTTTGATGTCTTCCTTGATCAACGCTGCAGCTACCGATTCTAAAATTCGATTTGAGAACTTATCGATATCGCTTTGTTCATTAACATAGAAGGAAACGTTCTTTCCGTTTACAACCTTGTCTGGTGAAGCCATCGATTGAAGAGCATCATGGAAGATTCCTTGAACTGAACGGTTATCACCGATATTCAATGTTTTTCCAAATCCATTCAAATAAGCAGAACCATATTGGAAGTATGGGTCAGTGAACCCTGCCACTCGCTCCCAGAAACCAATAACTACAGAGCCTTCTGATCCAACCGCATTCTTAAGTGTATTTCCTGCCTCTTTTAACTCGTTTGCACGGCTGACAATATCTTGCGCTGCTTCAGGGAAATAGTTTTGACCAAGTCCCCATGCAGGTTGTAGCTTATAAGTTCTGGCATAACTTTTATCCATAACAACATTACCATCTGGGAGACGGTAACCATTGGCCACACCATCCGTTACAAGGAGGAATACTGTCTTACGACCATTTTTCATTTCTCCTTTTTGACTGTTATAAGCAGCAAGAGCATCCGTGATACCAGGAACTGTAGGAGTTCCTCCTCCAACAGTAATATTATCAATAAAGCTATGAATAGATTTTTGATCTGATGTTAAATCACTTGAACTAAACTGATAATGTTTACCAGTGATCCCCTCATTTGTATAGGTATCAATCGCTCCTGTGAAGTCCTCATTATCAAAATATCGAACCTGATCCAATCCTTGATAAGCTGAAACGAAGACGCGGTCAGTCGTATCTGGATCACCTGTACTCACTAAATGTGGGTCAGTTTCATTGTACTGTTCAGGTTTCACATAAGTGGTCAAACGCTTCAAGGCATTCTTAACACTAGGAATAGTCTTTTCAAAGGATCCACTCGCATCTTGAAGGATAACTAAGTCGATCGGTTTACGTGGAACTGTCCACTGTGTTTTTTCTGTTTTCTTTACCTTACGATAACATCCATTCTGGATAATTTCTGTGTTCTCTCCTACTTGTCTTGCAGCCCCTTCATCAGCTGATGCACCTCGAGCAAGGAACAGTCCAGCCAATCCTAATGGCACAGAGAGAAACAGAATCATAAACAGAACAGAGACCTTTTTAATGAAATCTCTCATAGTTTTCTCTGAAATCCTATTGCGATTTCTTCTTCCTCCTTTTTTCTGAAATAGATGTATGTTAGTTTAGCAGTTCTTGTAACTCTTTCGAGAAATTTTCAGCAGTGGTGTGATTTACTAATACATTCTTTACCTGTTGCTGTTTTGTCACAAGATACATACTTGGTATGGTTTGAACCTGTAAAAGATCGGCTGCAGACTGATCTTCGTCATAATAATACGGGAAAGTATATCCTTTTTCTTTGATATACTGATCAGCAGTTTCCTTTGTTTCTTTTCCTGGTTCGTTCAT
>NZ_NCUI01000018.1:0-5196 GCF_002096435.1 Streptococcus oralis subsp. oralis | reverse complement strand
GCTAAGCGACTTCCATATCTCACAGGGGGCAACCCCCAACTACTTCCGGCGTTCTAGGGCTTAACTGCTGTGTTCGGCATGGGTACAGGTGTATCTCCTAGGCTATCGTCACTTAACTCTGAGTAATACCTACTCAAAATTGAATATCTATCAAATACCAAGAAAACCTCACACTTCGTATTCTCAGTTACTTTGGATAAGTCCTCGAGCTATTAGTATTAGTCCGCTACATGTGTCGCCACACTTCCACTTCTAACCTATCTACCTGATCATCTCTCAGGGCTCTTACTGATATAAAATCATGGGAAATCTCATCTTGAGGTGGGTTTCACACTTAGATGCTTTCAGCGTTTATCCCTTCCCTACATAGCTACCCAGCGATGCCTTTGGCAAGACAACTGGTACACCAGCGGTAAGTCCACTCTGGTCCTCTCGTACTAGGAGCAGATCCTCTCAAATTTCCTACGCCCGCGACGGATAGGGACCGAACTGTCTCACGACGTTCTGAACCCAGCTCGCGTGCCGCTTTAATGGGCGAACAGCCCAACCCTTGGGACCGACTACAGCCCCAGGATGCGACGAGCCGACATCGAGGTGCCAAACCTCCCCGTCGATGTGAACTCTTGGGGGAGATAAGCCTGTTATCCCCAGGGTAGCTTTTATCCGTTGAGCGATGGCCCTTCCATACGGAACCACCGGATCACTAAGCCCGACTTTCGTCCCTGCTCGAGTTGTAGCTCTCGCAGTCAAGCTCCCTTATACCTTTACACTCTGCGAATGATTTCCAACCATTCTGAGGGAACCTTTGGGCGCCTCCGTTACCTTTTAGGAGGCGACCGCCCCAGTCAAACTGCCCGTCAGACACTGTCTCCGATAGGGATAACCTATCCGGGTTAGAGTGGCCATAACACAAGGGTAGTATCCCAACAACGTCTCCTTCGAAACTGGCGTCCCGATCTCTTAGACTCCTACCTATCCTGTACATGTGGTACAGACACTCAATATCAAACTGCAGTAAAGCTCCATGGGGTCTTTCCGTCCTGTCGCGGGTAACCTGCATCTTCACAGGTACTAAAATTTCACCGAGTCTCTCGTTGAGACAGTGCCCAAATCATTACGCCTTTCGTGCGGGTCGGAACTTACCCGACAAGGAATTTCGCTACCTTAGGACCGTTATAGTTACGGCCGCCGTTTACTGGGGCTTCAATTCATACCTTCGCTTACGCTAAGCACTCCTCTTAACCTTCCAGCACCGGGCAGGCGTCACCCCCTATACATCATCTTACGATTTAGCAGAGAGCTGTGTTTTTGATAAACAGTTGCTTGGGCCTATTCACTGCGGCTGACTTAAAGTCAGCACCCCTTCTCCCGAAGTTACGGGGTCATTTTGCCGAGTTCCTTAACGAGAGTTCTCTCGCTCACCTGAGGCTACTCGCCTCGACTACCTGTGTCGGTTTGCGGTACGGGTAGAGTATGTTTAAACGCTAGAAGCTTTTCTTGGCAGTGTGACGTCACTAACTTCGCTACTAAACTTCGCTCCCCATCACAGCTCAATGTTATAGAACTAAGCATTTAACTCAATTCACACCTCACTGCTTAGACAGACACTTCCAATCGTCTGCTTTAGTTAGCCTACTGCGTCCCTCCATCACTACATACTCTAGTACAGGAATATCAACCTGTTGTCCATCGGATACACCTTTCGGTCTCTCCTTAGGTCCCGACTAACCCAGGGCGGACGAGCCTTCCCCTGGAAACCTTAGTCTTACGGTGGACAGGATTCTCACCTGTCTTTCGCTACTCATACCGGCATTCTCACTTCTATGCGTTCCAGCACTCCTCACGGTATACCTTCTTCACACATAGAACGCTCTCCTACCATACCTATAAAGGTATCCACAGCTTCGGTAAATTGTTTTAGCCCCGGTACATTTTCGGCGCAGGGTCACTCGACTAGTGAGCTATTACGCACTCTTTGAATGAATAGCTGCTTCTAAGCTAACATCCTAGTTGTCTGTGCAACCCCACATCCTTTTCCACTTAACAATTATTTTGGGACCTTAGCTGGTGGTCTGGGCTGTTTCCCTTTCGACTACGGATCTTAGCACTCGCAGTCTGACTGCCGACCATAATTCATTGGCATTCGGAGTTTATCTGAGATTGGTAATCCGGGATGGACCCCTCACCCAAACAGTGCTCTACCTCCAAGAATCTTTATGTCGACGCTAGCCCTAAAGCTATTTCGGAGAGAACCAGCTATCTCCAAGTTCGTTTGGAATTTCTCCGCTACCCACAAGTCATCCAAGCACTTTTCAACGTGCCCTGGTTCGGTCCTCCAGTGCGTCTTACCGCACCTTCAACCTGCTCATGGGTAGGTCACATGGTTTCGGGTCTACGACATGATACTAATGCGCCCTATTCAGACTCGGTTTCCCTGCGGCTCCGTCTCTTCAACTTAACCTCGCATCATATCGTAACTCGCCGGTTCATTCTACAAAAGGCACGCTCTCACCCATTAACGGGCTCGAACTTGTTGTAGGCACACGGTTTCAGGTTCTATTTCACTCCCCTCCCGGGGTGCTTTTCACCTTTCCCTCACGGTACTGGTTCACTATCGGTCACTAGGGAGTATTTAGGGTTGGGAGATGGTCCTCCCAGATTCCGACGGGATTTCACGTGTCCCGCCGTACTCAGGATACTGCTAGGTACAAAGACTATTTTAAATACGAGGCTATTACTCTCTTTGGCTGATCTTCCCAAATCATTCTTCTATAATCTTTGAGTCCACATTGCAGTCCTACAACCCCGAAGAGTAAACTCTTCGGTTTGCCCTCCTGCCGTTTCGCTCGCCGCTACTAAGGCAATCGCTTTTGCTTTCTCTTCCTGCAGCTACTTAGATGTTTCAGTTCACTGCGTCTTCCTCCTCACATCCTTAACAGATGTGGGTAACAGGTAGTACCTGTTGGGTTCCCCCATTCGGAAATCCCTGGATCATCGCTTACTTACAGCTACCCAAGGCATATCGTCGTTTGTCACGTCCTTCTTCGGCTCCTAGTGCCAAGGCATCCACCGTGCGCCCTTATTAACTTAACCTTATTTTTTGACCTTTCAGTCATAAACTCTTTTAATACTACAGCGTTTCGGTTTATTTTTCTTGTTACTATTTGATATAGATATTCAATTTTCAATGTGCATTACTTGGTGATCTCTCACCAATGGAGCCTAGCGGGATCGAACCGCTGACCTCCTGCGTGCAAAGCAGGCGCTCTCCCAGCTGAGCTAAGGCCCCACAAGACCTCTCAAGACTAAACAAGACCAATGTGCAGTTCCTTATCCTTAGAAAGGAGGTGATCCAGCCGCACCTTCCGATACGGCTACCTTGTTACGACTTCACCCCAATCATCTATCCCACCTTAGGCGGCTGGCTCCTAAAAGGTTACCTCACCGACTTCGGGTGTTACAAACTCTCGTGGTGTGACGGGCGGTGTGTACAAGGCCCGGGAACGTATTCACCGCGGCGTGCTGATCCGCGATTACTAGCGATTCCGACTTCATGTAGGCGAGTTGCAGCCTACAATCCGAACTGAGACTGGCTTTAAGAGATTAGCTTGCCGTCACCGGCTTGCGACTCGTTGTACCAGCCATTGTAGCACGTGTGTAGCCCAGGTCATAAGGGGCATGATGATTTGACGTCATCCCCACCTTCCTCCGGTTTATTACCGGCAGTCTCGCTAGAGTGCCCAACTGAATGATGGCAACTAACAATAGGGGTTGCGCTCGTTGCGGGACTTAACCCAACATCTCACGACACGAGCTGACGACAACCATGCACCACCTGTCACCTCTGTCCCGAAGGAAAACTCTATCTCTAGAGCGGTCAGAGGGATGTCAAGACCTGGTAAGGTTCTTCGCGTTGCTTCGAATTAAACCACATGCTCCACCGCTTGTGCGGGCCCCCGTCAATTCCTTTGAGTTTCAACCTTGCGGTCGTACTCCCCAGGCGGAGTGCTTAATGCGTTAGCTGCGGCACTAAACCCCGGAAAGGGTCTAACACCTAGCACTCATCGTTTACGGCGTGGACTACCAGGGTATCTAATCCTGTTTGCTCCCCACGCTTTCGAGCCTCAGCGTCAGTTACAAGCCAGAGAGCCGCTTTCGCCACCGGTGTTCCTCCATATATCTACGCATTTCACCGCTACACATGGAATTCCACTCTCCCCTCTTGCACTCAAGTTAAACAGTTTCCAAAGCGTACTATGGTTAAGCCACAGCCTTTAACTTCAGACTTATCTAACCGCCTGCGCTCGCTTTACGCCCAATAAATCCGGACAACGCTCGGGACCTACGTATTACCGCGGCTGCTGGCACGTAGTTAGCCGTCCCTTTCTGGTAAGATACCGTCACAGTGTGAACTTTCCACTCTCACACTCGTTCTTCTCTTACAACAGAGCTTTACGATCCGAAAACCTTCTTCACTCACGCGGCGTTGCTCGGTCAGACTTCCGTCCATTGCCGAAGATTCCCTACTGCTGCCTCCCGTAGGAGTCTGGGCCGTGTCTCAGTCCCAGTGTGGCCGATCACCCTCTCAGGTCGGCTATGTATCGTTGCCTTGGTGAGCCGTTACCTCACCAACTAGCTAATACAACGCAGGTCCATCTGGTAGTGATGCAATTGCACCTTTTAAGCAAATGTCATGCAACATCTACTCTTATGCGGTATTAGCTATCGTTTCCAATAGTTATCCCCCGCTACCAGGCAGGTTACCTACGCGTTACTCACCCGTTCGCAACTCATCCAGAGAAGCAAGCTCCTCCTTCAGCGTTCTACTTGCATGTATTAGGCACGCCGCCAGCGTTCGTCCTGAGCCAGGATCAAACTCTCATTAAAAGTTTGAGTTCTCACTCATTTCTGTCACTGACAGATTTATTGTTTTTTCATTGTTCAGTACTATAACCTCAGTTATAGTGCCCTGCACATTGGTTCGTCTTGTTCAGTTTTCAAAGGTCTTTGTCTCTCACTTCTCTCGTGAGCGACAACTATATTAGTATATCACAGCCATCTGTCTCTGTCAACAGATTTTTTAAACTTTTTTTCAAGTTTTTTTAGCCACAATACACCATAGTCCGTACGGGATTCGAACCCGTGTTACCGCCGTGAAAAGGCGGTGTCTTAACCCCTTGACCAACGGACCTTGAG
>NZ_NCUI01000017.1:0-8047 GCF_002096435.1 Streptococcus oralis subsp. oralis | reverse complement strand
AAGGTTATCTAATTGTTCTTTGAGGCTTTGTTTTTGATTTTCAAAGCTTGCCCGTTCTTCTTCAATTTCTTTTTTTACTTTAGCAAGCTCAGCTTCACCCTCCGGTGTTCCGAAAATGCCTAGACTTTTTTTAGTGATTTATTAAGAATTATAACCAAACATCCAAAAAAATAATGTGATATATGCAATCAAGCCTAATATTATTAGATAACCAACTAATGAAGTTATCGCTAATGGTTTGCTCAAATTAAGTTTTGACCTATTCTTAATTAAAGCAAACCCTAATGCGAGATAAAGGAAGAAAAAAATAATAATGTAAAATCGGATCATCATGTGTAAACTCCTTTAGTAAAGGGTGCGTTTCCAAAAATGTAGTTAGTCCAGAAATGAATTCTCACATCCAAAACTTCTACTAGTTATAGATCATTATTTATTCTTCTTACTAGAAAACAATCGTTTCCACCAGCTTTGTTTTGTTTCTAAAAGTAGAGTTTCATTTTTTATCGTAAGTGCTCCAATAAGCTGGAGTTGGTTGCTGTTAGTTTCCAAAATATCTGCAATTTGTTCATCTTTTTCATCAATCTGAGAGATTAGAAAACGTCGTTCATTATCAAAATCCTCACGAAGCTGCTTAATTTGTTCCTGCAATACAGTTTCTACACGATTGTTAGCATCATCTGCACTGCTAGATTCTGTGTAGCTATCTTCTACAATGCATCTATTAAGTATGTATTGCGTGATAGTCTTGTTTTCATTTTTAGCTAATTCTACAAGCTTTTCTTTCTGTTCCTTAGATACTCTGATACTTATTTGAACACTCATTTTTTCTCCTCCACTAAAATCAGCATCTATACAATAATAACGCTTTGTATAGATATATTGTAGCACATTCTACACAATTCTACACACATGATATGTATGAAAATCATGAAATCTTTGAGAGCATCTTTTTATACAAGGTATAGATTTCAACACTTTCTCTGATAGTTCCTGCTGCTTGTTCTAATTTTCTTCTGTCGTTATAATGCAGGCTCCTTTTTTATCTGATTTTGTTGCTTGCTGCCATCAGGGAGTGTTAAATAAAAACCAAACACTTATTTAACCTCATATAAGGACGTATTTGCCTCTTAGAGAGTCCGAGGTGGAAATATCCGATTTTTATCAAGAAAGCCCCTTAACGGCCAAAATATGGCCCCTGATGGTAACTTAAATATTGTTCAGTACTAAAACCGTAAAAAATCCCTTTTTAGTCATGATACGATCATAGTTGTAGAGGGCCTTTCTGCAAGTTTATCTAAAAAGGAGGGGATACAGATGGAGATAATTTTAAATATCTTACTTGCTATTGAAGTGGAGATTTTGGTCCATTATATTTTAAAGTGGTTAGATAGAAAATAGTGAACTGAGTGAAAGATTTTTTTATTTTTTTAAAATAAAATATAGATTTTTTTCTTAAGAAGATACTTTCTAACCTACTTTATATTACTTTATATTACTTTGTCGACCTTAGAAACTCAGTAATACCAAGGGGTTGCAGATAAATAATTGACTATTTTGTACCCCATTAATGACTATTTTGTACCCCATTAATGACTATTTTGTACCCCATTAATGACTATTTTGTACCCCATTATTGACTATAAAATTAAAAATTGGTAGAATGTAGCATAATAGGAAACATAGTAAAAGGTAAACAAGATGGTATCAAATAGAAAATCCAGTAAAATCTATGAAGAACTAGCTTCTCGTCAAAATTATTTAGTTGTCCAGGCGAATGACTTGGCCAAAGCTTTTGGTAATTTAAAAGCTTTTGAACACAAGGTTTTAGACTACTGTTTTTCATCTGTAACGAAAGATAGTAGAGTTGGTGATGTCTTTACGGTTCATAGCCTTGACATTATGAAACACTTTGGATTAACTAAAAACGGTCAGAATTATAGACGGATTGCAGAAGCTTTTTCGAGACTTAACGAGAATACTGCCCTATATATCCCTGAAACATTGCCTGATGGTAGACGTTCAATAATCATGACTCAACTTTTCAGCAGAATAAGATTTATTGAGGATGGCCTTGTAGAGTTTAAATTCTCTGAAGATGCTGGACCATTAGTTTTTGAGTTAAAAAGAAACTACTACTCTTTCCATTTGGATGAATTAGGAAATGTGAAATCAAAGTATTCTTTGATCTTGATGAAACTTTGGGAAGCATATCGCTTAGGAAATCGAGAATATACAACCATTAAGGGAAGTTTAGAGGAATGGCAAGATTGGTTCTTGGGTGAAGAGAAGTCATGGCCTGCAGGTTTGTTTAAGAGGAACGCTCTAATGGTGGCATGCGAAGAATTAGAAATGAAATTCAACGCTGATATAGATTTAACAACTGTAAAAAAAGGACGAAAAGTTATCGGGTATGAGATGGTAATTAGGGATAGACGGATGCCAACAACTGCAGAGGTAATCATAGAGGCAGAGAAAGCATCACATCAGACAGATATCTATGATTTTTTGTAATTTGAACTTATATTAAGAGTTGGGGCTTGCGTATGCAGCCTTTTTTCTTTGAGAAAGATAGAGATTAAAAAAGAGTTTACTAACCCATTGGTGCTACTAGCTTTATAGCAATATTGCACTGAGGTGGTTAATTTTTTTCTAGATTGAGAAACATCTTAGGTAAAAAATGTTGTTGTAATTCCTTGATATTGCTTGATTTATAACGAAATAGGAATGAGGTGGTTAATCGTTTTTTAGGTCGAGAAACATAGTGGTTCAAAAGAAGAACCGAAAACCCACGTCCCTGTAGTGTAGAGTCGATTTTAAAACAACGTGACTTTATAGGGGTATTACCTCTACTTTCACTATGTTTTAGAATATGACTAAAATTTGAACTATAAATTGAACGTGCTGTAGCTGCTAAAAATGAGTTTATTTTTGAGAAGAAACCGTTTTCGGCTATCATAGTCTGATTTGGGCTATGATAGCTTTGAATGCGAAATGAGGCGTGATAAAATATATATAAGAAACAAAAAAGGGGCATACAATCAATGAAAAAATTAAAAAAAGAGTACATAGCAGTTATACATCATAATAGTGATTTGCCAGATCATTTCTACTTAGGCACTTTATCTAAGAATGAAGTAAAAATTGTTTTTGGAATATTAGAGATAATACATAATAGATACTCACAAGAGAGCGTAACTATCTCATATTCAGATATTGCAGCTATATCAGAATATGCAACTGAACTTTACGAGAATAATACTAATAATCAGTTTGAATGTTTTATAGAGAGTATTCAAACCAAACTCAGAGTAGTCTCATATAAACAGTTTTTAGGGCCCGATGGGAAAAGGGATCGTGCCTTTTATGATTATCCCATTTTCCCGCAATTTGAAGTGAATAACATCGATCAAGAATTAACACTTTATATATCAGAAACAGTCTATCAACTTGAAATAAAAAAGGACAAAAATGGGAATATTATCGAGGAGGAAAGAAGAATTGCTGATTTATTTAGCAAAGAAGACTGGTCTGAAATACAGGTATATGAAAAGTGAAAGAAGGATACTTGATAAAAATAGAGAAGAGAAAATGATTTATGAACGCTAAAAGAAAACAAAGAAAAAGCAAAGAAAAAATAGAGCAGATCCCAAAAGATGTAGTGGCTTATTACTTGCCAAGTCCAAATGGTGCAAAGAAGATATATTTTACAAGAGACACAATCTTACTCATGTATCATTTAATTCGCTTAAGGTATTTTTCAAGAGAAATGATACTGGATCAGTATTATATCCTTACGGGTAAAGAATTAAACAACAGAACACTGTATTCCTTCATAGGAAATAGCAGAATGCCCCTCAGTCACTTTGAAGACAATTATAGAATAGGTAAGACTAAGTTTCTATATGTTCCTAAGTATTTTGCTGACTGGTTGTTAGATATCATTCATGAAATACCAGGTCTTACTGAACTGACAAAGGTAACAGAGTTTAAAGGTTCGCATTATAGCCTCAAGACAAACAAAATGATTGGTGGTAAAGATGGTATCAGAAAAATACATCTACATGATTATCATACAAGAAGGTTGGCTCTGAAAATCGGAAGACGAATCGTTGAACAGTGCACAGATTTATCACCCAGAGAATTGAACATCACTTACTTTTTTCCGTTTAACCGAAAACTTATTTCACTTGTCCCAGATGCAGTGATCTTTGTTCGAGGCCAGAGGTATTTGATTGAGTATGACAGGAATACAGAGCCTCACTTCAAGCTGCTTGGGAAGATAATGGGATACTTTCAAATGAAATATTATCGAGGAGATACAATTTTCTTTGTCTTTGATAATATTTCAGAGCCAAAAGATAATCTTCTGCATGTACGCATTGTAAATTTTATTGACAATTTATATACCGTACCTTTTGGAGATAGTGGCTTTTCTTACTACGAGAAAACACAAGAGAATAACGTAACCTTGTTTGCATTACCAGAGGTCAATGCACTGTCTCAAATCACAGAGGCCATCATGCACGATATAGTGATTGATGAACGTCAAGAAAACGAAAGATTATTAGAGAAGTGTATAACAGAACGTATCATCCCTTACGATATTGTTTTGGTTGAGTTAGTAAAAGATAATGACAGTCCATTCTCTTTATTCTTGACCTACATAGATGATTTTTACGACGAGGTAAAAATGCCTCTTGTGAGACTGAGTTATGGTGACGTTAGCAACCATGACTATTTTGAAAAACTCTACGAAAGATACAAGGACGAATACGAAAGAGTTGGCTTAGTATTCTCTTCAGAGATTACAAAACAATACTACCAGATACCTCACAATGATTTTTTCATATCGCTCTATATCCGATAATAAAAGTAAAAAAGAGAGTACTATTTAAGTCTCTCTTTTTTATTTATTGAAAAATTGAATTAAAAATAACAAGATGGGGGTAGAGAATCTTGTAATACATGAGAAAAAAGTGCGCGAGTTTGGCCCCATATTACTTTTCTCTTTGAATTAGATCAAAAAAATCCTTGTTTTTCTCAAGTAGAATGCACGAATGAGTCTGTTTTAAAATGGCTGCGGATAAAGCTTTTCCAAAAACACTCTCTATCCAACTTATTATTCCTGATATTTTTGGAGCAGTTAGTGGTCTTCTTTTGAAGTCGAGAAATAGAGAATCACTAGTATTAGTAGTTACCGATTTCTCTCTTTCTTTAATGTACGGTGAGATATAGTGGATAAATTCACTTAAAATCGGTTTCTTAATTCGTTCACCTTTAGAAGATGTAACTATTAGCGTCTGTTTGTGTAAGTCAATATCTCTATAAGTAGTTTGCGCTAATTGTTCAAGATCAACTCCAGTTCCCGCAATTAGAGCGATGATTGCTAAATCTCTGTCTTTATTTTTCAGCAATTTAGATGAGCCTGCTTCTTCATCAAGGAAGAAGTCATAGGGACTCGTAGGTTTCTCATTCTTATCAATTTCATCAAAAAAGTATAGCATATGTGGCAAATCATAATGAACTACTCGTACTGTGTTCCCTGCTCCTCTTTTTGATGTAAAAAGAGAAAGTATGCCATACTCGTTGATCCATTCGTTCATAACATTGCGGTAGAAGTGTGGGGCTTTTCTATCACCTGAGAAGGATACAACAGTGTAGTAGTTCCAGAATGAATTTAAGACACTAATAAATCGTTTTTTACCGTCTGGTTTTAGCTCTAAAGAGTTGACATAATCTGCAACAACTTCTAGAGGTGTTTGCTCTAAATCATCCATGGTTAATTCATTGGTAGACTTTTTAAGATGGTTACCTGCGTAGAAATCGAGGAATTTTTTCAAGCTATTTAACTTACGGTAGTTGTATAAGTCTTTTGTATTTGTAGTAAAAAAATAATCTACATATAATCGAACGGCAGGAGACCAAAACCCCTCTAATTCGTCATATTTTTTCTCTAATTTTGTCATGATTTCACCTTGTAATTGTATCTATTACTAGAGTAACAGAAAATCATGGACAAATCAAAGTATGATAGGGTCAATTAATGATGCTCTATTTTCGGTATTATTCAAAAAAGTCAAAAGAGGTGTTGAACACCTCTTTTGAAAAATATTACTCATATATATAAAACATTTGCATCCTTTTACCCTTGGACAGATATTGATTTAGAGTTTTATATTTAGATGTCATTTGAGCACTTAATAAGTGTATGTTCTCTAAATCTTTTTCTGAGATGCTTGTTATGCTACTTAATTTAAACCAATGTTTACATGGGGCTGAAATAAACGGTCGGGGGGATAATTTTGCACTATCATCTGGAACGCCTTTATTTTCAAAAAAATAATATTTTTTTATCTTTGCTTTGTAGATAAAATTCTGTTCTCGGTTAAATAACAGCAAAAAATCTAGTTGACTTGCTTTCGTATGTGTTAGTTGACTATTAGTAGAAAAATAAACTTCCCCTCTAGTTTTAATTTTTTCTATGTGCAACTCGACAACTTTAGAAGGATTAAATAGTCCGATATTAACTATAGGGAACGCAGCTCCGAGTTTCATGTTATCAACCTCCTTATTTAAAACTTAGCAAAACTTAGCTTAATCTATTTTATCTTATTTTAGGTTAGTTGTAAAATATATAGCATAAACCATGATATACCTTGACTATAAAGCACTTTTTAACTACAATTAAATAAAGAGGTGATACCATACCTATCTAAAGTTGGCAAAAAAATAAGGTGATACCATACCTATCTAAAGTTGGCAAAAAATAAGGTGATACCATACCTACCTAAAGTTGGCAAAAGAATAAGGTGATACCATACCTACCTAAAGTTGGTGTAATCCCTTTTATAGGGATTTTTTTATAGGTGTTTTTATATGAGTCAAATTACTTTTCATTACATTTCCGATAAATATATCAATTATTTAAGAACCGTCGATCCAAGAGTTAGAGATAATAAAGTTGAAAATAGACCTTACGCAGCTTTAGGTATAACAATAAATGACCTTGAGTATTATATTCCATTGTCTTCTCCTAAATTTGAATATAATGATGAAGGAGAGCCTATAAATCTTAAAAAACCACAGATTTATAGAAAGTTGTATCATATTATGGATCGTGAAACTGAAGACAATCAGATAGAATATTTAGGAACTTTACTCTTTAATAATATGATTCCAGCTCCTTTGAATGAAGTTGATTTTATAGATATTTCAGAACTTTTTAAAACAAATCCTAAATATGCAGTCCTATTAACTAAACAAATTGATGCTATAAAAAATGATATAGACAATATACAAAATAAAGCTGAATCTGTATATGAGGCAAGTAAGGCGATAAAACGCCTTAAACGATTAAATCATGTTCAGATGCTTATAAAGAATCAATGTTGCGATTTTCAAATTCTCGAGCAAGCAAAATTAAATTTTGAAAAATAAAATTAGTTTCTTTGAGGGATAATATCCATAAACTTTCCGAAAAATTGGTCTTTTTCGGAAAGTTGCTTTCTTTTAGGAAAGCATCTAAAAAACGCCCAAATCTCTTGCGCCTCTAGGGGTTTCTACTGATGTGTTGTATGCAAAAAAGTCTGAAAAGCTCTCAGGATCGTTGTCTTAGCACCAAAAATACGTGAAATTTGCATAATTAAAATAAATTTCAGGGGGAGTTATACAAAAAAAACGACGATTTAAATCGTCGTTTTACTGATATAAATATGTAATCTTTTTTTGAAAATACGTCTATTTATTTTTTATTGTAAAGTAGACATAACCGAATGAACATAGGTTGTAGAAAGCAAATGAAAAAACTGCAAGGATGATAGCTCCTGTATCTAAATAACCTCTTTCAAGACCGTTTTTCAACAACAACAAGCCTGTAGTTTCGACAACGATCAAAAATAAAAATATATAAAAAATTTTCGCCCAAAACATAGTGTTACCCCTTTCTATTTATAAAGGTTATCTAATTGTTCTTTGAGGCTTTGTTTTTGATTTTCAAAGCTTGCCCGTTCTTCTTCAATTTCTTTTTTTACTTTAGCAAGCTCAGCTT
>NZ_NCUI01000019.1:0-36731 GCF_002096435.1 Streptococcus oralis subsp. oralis | reverse complement strand
AAGTTTAGAGACTTCCTTTTTGGGAGTTTAGCTCAGCTGGGAGAGCATCTGCCTTACAAGCAGAGGGTCAGCGGTTCGATCCCGTTAACTCCCATTTTAGCGGGTGTAGTTTAGTGGTAAAACTACAGCCTTCCAAGCTGTTGTCGCGAGTTCGATTCTCGTCACCCGCTTTGAACTTTGTTCAATTACCAAGTTTTTTAAACTTGGGCGCGTAGCTCAGGTGGTTAGAGCGCACGCCTGATAAGCGTGAGGTCGGTGGTTCGAGTCCACTCGTGCCCATTTATAAATATGGTCCGTTGGTCAAGGGGTTAAGACACCGCCTTTTCACGGCGGTAACACGGGTTCGAATCCCGTACGGACTATTTATTGGAGGATTACCCAAGTCCGGCTGAAGGGAACGGTCTTGAAAACCGTCAGGCGTGTAAAAGCGTGCGTGGGTTCGAATCCCACATCCTCCTTTTTATATTAACGCGGGATGGAGCAGCTCGGTAGCTCGTCGGGCTCATAACCCGAAGGTCGTAGGTTCAAATCCTGCTCCCGCAATTTGGCTCGGTAGCTCAGTTGGTAGAGCAATGGATTGAAGCTCCATGTGTCGGCGGTTCGATTCCGTCTCGCGCCATATTTTATTTATACCTTGGAAGGGTAGCGAAGAGGCTAAACGCGGCGGACTGTAAATCCGCTCCTTCGGGTTCGGGGGTTCGAATCCCTCCCCTTCCATTACTTTAGTTACGGGCATAGTTTAAAGGTAGAACTAAGGTCTCCAAAACCTTCAGTGTGGGTTCAATTCCTACTGCCCGTGTTAATATGATTATGGCGGGTGTGGTGAAGTGGTTAACACACCAGATTGTGGCTCTGGCATGCGTGGGTTCGATCCCCATCACTCGCCTATTTTATATTATTGGGGTATAGCCAAGCGGTAAGGCAAGGGACTTTGACTCCCTCATGCGTTGGTTCGAATCCAGCTACCCCAGTTACTATTTGCCGGCGTGGCGGAATTGGCAGACGCGCTGGACTCAAAATCCAGTGTCCGCAAGGACGTGCCGGTTCGACCCCGGCCGCCGGTATAGTATGAAAGACAAGGTTTATGGACCTTGTTTTTTATTTCCTACTAAATTCTATCTATTTTAAGCTGTGATAGCTGGTCAAAAATTATTTTTGAGGATCATTCTAAGCTTTTTTGATTGAATTTTTGGTATAATATTACTTATTCACAATTTATTTTGATTATGAAAGTGTTGGTGTTTGATGTCTCGTTCTGTTGACTTGCTTAAGAAGCGCTACTTAGAAAATATAAAAGAGAAGCCGGATTTATTCGTGGGAATTGAGTTAGAATATCCTATTGTAAATTTAGAGGGTAAAGCTACAGATACTGAAGTTGTAAAGTCTCTCTTTCGGTATTTACCTTCCGTTCTGGGTTTTACTATCGAAAAAGTAGATGACTTTGGAAATCCAATTCAGTTACTTGATCCAGTTAGCCAAGATACTATCTTATTCGAAGTCTCCTATACAACTATCGAGTTTGCCTTTGGTAGGGCGGAAACTATCCAAGAGGTTGAAGAGCGTTTTAGAGACTACATGGATTTGATTCAGAAAAAACTTGCAGAAGCAAATCATGCCGTAGTTGGCTCGGGAATCCATCCATACTGGGAAAAGAATGAGAATCAACCGGTTGCTTATGCACGCTATCAAATGTTAATGAACTATTTGAAGTTGAGTAGAACTGTTCTAGGATCGGGCTTACACGATTACCCGCAATATGGTGCTTTTATCTGTGGAAGCCAAGTTCAATTGGATGTTTCAAAGTCTAACTATTTGCGTGTTCTCAACGCATTTACTCAGATCGAAGCTGCAAAAGCTTATTTGTTTGCCAATTCTGAGTTTTCAGGGGAAGATTGGGATACTAAGATTTCAAGGGATATTTTTTGGGAAGAGTCCATGCACGGGATTTATCCTGAAAATGTAGGTGTCAATGCCAGACTCTTCAAAGATGAGAATGATTTTTTTGATTATCTAGATCATTCTGCAATTTTTACCGCGGAACGTGATGGCGAAACCTATTATTTTTATCCCATTCGAGCAAAAGATTACTTAGGGACTCCGGAAATTCACGCCTTCGCACTTGATGGAAAAGAGATTCTTCTTTATCCTCAGGAGGAAGATTTCCAAACTCATCGTAGTTACCAGTACCAAGACTTAACGACTCGAGGGACTATTGAATTTCGTAGTGTGTGTACGCAACCTCTAGATAGAACTTTTGCTTCTGCTGCCTTTCATTTGGGCTTGTTGGTTCATTTAGACAAGCTTGAAGCTTACTTGCGAACTGCTCCATTTTTTACCACAGCTGGTCGTGATTACAAGTCTTTAAGGCGACAATTTTCTAAGAAAAAACTTACAGATGAAGAAGAAGCTGCGGTTCTCGAGTTTTCTAAAGATTTACTCACCCTTGCTGAGGAGGGGCTGGAGAAAAGAGATAAGCAAGAAATGGTTTATTTAGATCCTTTGAAGAAAGAATTGGGATTATAATTTCTCTTATAAAGGGAGAATTTTCTGAAAAATCATGATATAATGGAATGGACTATAGATAAAGGATAGAGATTATGACATTAGTTTATCAATCAACGCGTGATGCGAATAATAGAGTAACTGCTAGCCAAGCTATTTTGCAAGGTTTGGCGACGGATGGTGGTCTGTTTACACCACTTACTTATCCAAAGGTGGATTTGGACTTTGACACATTAAAAGATGCTTCTTACCAAGAAGTGGCTAAATTAGTTTTATCAGCCTTTTTAGATGACTTTACGGCTGAGGAGTTGGACTACTGTATCAACAATGCCTACGATAGCAAGTTTGATACTCCAGCTATTGCGCCATTGGTGAAACTAAATGGGCAGTACAACTTGGAACTTTTCCACGGATCAACCATTGCCTTTAAGGATATGGCCTTGTCTATCTTGCCATACTTTATGACTACAGCCGCTAAAAAGCATGGTTTAGAGAACAAGATTGTCATTTTGACAGCGACATCTGGTGATACCGGAAAAGCAGCTATGGCAGGTTTTGCAGATGTCCCTGGTACGGAGATTATCGTTTTTTATCCAAAGGATGGTGTCAGCAAGGTACAAGAGTTACAAATGACCACTCAAACTGGAGACAATACCCATGTTGTAGCCATTGATGGAAACTTTGACGATGCGCAAACAAACGTGAAGCACATGTTTAATGATGTGGAACTTCGTGAAAAATTGCTTGCTAATAAGCTACAGTTTTCATCAGCTAACTCTATGAACATTGGTCGTTTGGTACCTCAGGTCGTTTATTATGTCTATGCCTACGCTCAGTTGGTTAAGACTGGTGAGATTGTGGCTGGTGAAAAAGTCAACTTCACAGTACCAACAGGAAACTTTGGAAATATCTTGGCTGCCTTTTATGCTAAACAAATTGGTCTGCCAGTTGGCAAATTGATCTGTGCTTCAAATGATAACAATGTCTTGACAGATTTCTTTAAAACCCGTGTCTATGACAAGAAACGTGAGTTTAAAGTAACAACTAGTCCATCTATGGATATCCTTGTATCTTCAAACTTGGAGCGTTTGATTTTCCATCTTTTGGGGAATGATGCGGTTAAGACAACTGAACTCATGAATGCCTTGAGTACACAAGGACAATATGAATTGACAGACTTTGATACAGCGATCCTGGAACTCTTTGTAGCTGAATATGCGACTGAGAAAGAAACTGCGGCAGAAATCAAGCGTGTTTATCAAACAGATGCCTACATCGAGGATCCACATACGGCGGTTGCCTCAGCTGTTTATAGAAAATACCAAGTGGCTACTGGCGATGCGACTAAGACAGTGATTGCTTCAACAGCTAGTCCATACAAGTTTCCAGTGGTTGCAGTAGAAGCGGTAACTGGGAAGGTTGGCTTGACTGACTTTGAAGCTTTGGCTCAATTACATGACATTTCAGGAGTGGCAGTGCCACCAGCGGTTGATGGCCTTGAAACAGCTCCAGTTCGTCATAAAACAACAGTGGCAGCTGCTGACATGCAAGCAGCGGTTGAGGCTTATCTAGGACTTTAAGACAGAGGGAGTAAACTCGGTTGGGAAACCAACTGAGTTTCTTTTCATCAGGAGGAAGGATTGTTTAAGAAAAATAGAGACATTCTTAATATTGCATTGCCAGCTATGGGTGAAAACTTTTTGCAGATGCTCATGGGAATGGTGGACAGTTACTTGGTCGCTCACTTGGGCTTAATCGCTATTTCGGGTGTTTCAGTTGCTGGCAATATTATCACCATTTACCAGGCGATTTTTATCGCTCTGGGAGCTGCTATTTCCAGCGTTATTTCAAAAAGTTTGGGGCAGAAAGATCAGTCGAAGCTAGCTTATCATGTGACTGAAGCACTGAAGATTACCTTACTACTAAGTTTGCTTTTAGGGGCCTTATCCATCTTTGCTGGGCAAGAGATGATAGGGCTCTTGGGAACTGAGCAGGATGTGGCCGAGAGTGGTGGACTCTACCTATCTTTGGTAGGCGGATCGATTGTTCTCTTGGGCTTGATGACGAGTCTAGGTGCCTTGATTCGTGCAACGCATAATCCGCGTCTGCCTCTCTATGTTAGTCTTTTATCCAATGCCTTGAATATTATTTTTTCAAGTCTAGCTATTTTTGTCCTTGATATGGGCATAGCGGGTGTTGCTTGGGGGACTATCTTGTCTCGCTTAGTCGGTCTTGTGATTTTGTGGTCACAATTAAAGCTGCCTTTTGAGAAACCGACTTTTGGTTTAGATAAGGAACTATTGACTTTGGCTTTGCCAGCGGCAGGAGAACGTCTCATGATGCGAGCTGGAGATGTCGTCATCATTGCCTTAGTTGTATCTTTTGGAACGGAGGCAGTAGCTGGAAATGCAGTCGGAGAAGTCTTGACCCAGTTTAACTATATGCCTGCCTTTGGCGTCGCTACGGCAACAGTCATGCAGGTAGCTCGAGCAGTTGGAGAGGATAACTGGGAAAGAGTAGATGATTTGAGCAAGCAAACCTTTTGGCTTTCCCTGCTTCTCATGTTGCCCTTAACTCTCAGTATCTATGCCTTGGGGACACCATTGACTCATCTCTATACGACCGATCCTGTAGCGGTTGAAGCGAGCGTTTTGGTGGCACTGTTCTCTCTACTAGGAACCCCCATGGCGACAGGGACAGTTATATATACGGCAGTTTGGCAGGGATTGGGAAATGCTCGCCTCCCCTTTTATGCGACAAGTATTGGGATGTGGTGTATCCGTATAGGGACAGCCTATCTTATGGGTATTGTTCTTGGTTGGGGGTTGCCTGGTATTTGGGCTGGAACGTTATTGGACAATGGTTTTCGATGGTTATTTCTACGCTACCGTTACCAAAGTTATATGAGCTTGAAAGGATAGGAAATGAAAAAAACAGCTTTTATTTGGGATTTAGATGGAACCTTATTGGACTCTTACGAAGCGATTTTGTCAGGGATTGAGGAAACCTTTGGTCAGTTTTCTATTCCTTATGACAAGGAGAAAGTGAGAGAGTTTATCCTCAAGTTTTCGGTGCAAGATTTACTGGAGCAGGTGGCAGAAGAGCGAAAACTGGATGTGGAAGTGCTCAATCAGGTGCGTGCCCAGAGTTTGGCTGAGAAGAATGCCCAGATAGTTTTGATGCCAGGTGCGCGTGAAGTGTTGACTTGGGCAGATGAAGCAGGGATTATGCAGTTTGTTTATACCCATAAAGGAGACAATGCCTTTACCATTCTAAGAGACTTGGGTTTGGAATGTTATTTCACAGAAATTTTAACTAATCAGAGTGGTTTTGCACGCAAGCCCAGTCCAGAAGCGGCGACATATCTGCTAGACAAATATGAGTTGGATCCTAGGACTACCTATTATCTAGGGGACCGGACTTTGGATGTGAAATTTGCCCAGAATAGTGGCCTTCAAAGCATTAACTTTTTAGAGTCAACTTATGAAGGGAATCAGAGGATTCAAGCATTGGCAGATATTCCCTACATTTTTGAGGATGAGCAATAAAAAGATTGTGTCAGTTTTATGACAGAAGGCTAACAAACTATTTCAACTGATCTAGTTTGTTACAAGGAATAGACAGTTCTGTTAAATAGGCCCGAGAGGGCTTTTTTTCTGTTTTTTTTGTGTTATGATAGACAGGTACTCATTTGAAAGGAATATGAACGAATGAAGAAAAGAATTATTTTAGCCTCAACAGTAGCCCTGTCTCTTGCTCCCACATTAGGAGCTAAAGCTCAAGAAATCTCTTGGACAGCACGTAGCGTTGAGCAAATCCAAAATGATGTGACGAAAAACGAGAACAAAAACAGCTATACAGTTCAGTATGGTGATACCCTGAGCACGATTGCAGAAGCTTTGGGAGTAGATGTAACCGTTCTTGCTAATTTGAACAAAATCACTAATATGGACTTGATTTTCCCAGATACTGTCCTCACTACAACTGTCAATGAGGAAGAAGAGGTGACGGAAGTTGAAATCCAAACTCCTCAAGCGGATTCTAGTGAAGAAGTGACGACTGCGACAGCTGATTTGACGACGAATCAAGTGACAGTTGATGAACAAACAGTTCAAGTAGAAGATCTTTCTCAACCAATTGAGGATGCTCCAACTGTAACAGAGACTGAAAAAGCAACAGAAGTAGCGCCAAATTCAGAAGTTTCTGAGACAGCGACAGTTGCTGAAGAGACACCATCTACAGAAACACCTGTAGCAGCAGAAACAACTAGTCCAGTTGAAGAAGAAGCTCCTCAAGCAGCGACTCCAGCTACTGAAGAAACGGCAGCAACAACTCCAGCAGAAGCACCAGTAGCAGCTGCTCCAGCAACTGAAACACCTGCTGATACAACAGGAACAAGTGCAACAGAAGAAGCAGCATCAACAGCAACTTCTGACACTGCAACTTCGACTTATCAAGCAGAGCAAAGCCAAACTCCTTCAAGAACGTATGCTGCTCCAGCGGCTCCTGACTATGCAGGACTTGCTGTAGCTAAGTCTGAGAATGCTGGTCTTCGACCACAAACAGCGGCCTTTAAAGAAGAAGTAGCCAACTTGTTTGGAATTACATCTTTTAGTGGCTACCGTCCTGGTGACAGTGGGGACCATGGTAAAGGTTTGGCCATCGACTTTATGGTTCCAGTGAGTTCAGCACTCGGAGATCAAATTGCAGAATATGCAGTCAAAAATATGGCTAGCCGTGGTATCAACTATATCATCTGGAAACAACGTTTCTACGCTCCATATGATAGTAAATATGGACCAGCCTACACGTGGAATCCAATGCCAGACCGTGGTAGCGTAACCGAAAACCACTATGATCACGTTCACGTATCAATGAACTAATAGAAAAAGAAGCTGAAAACTCATAAGGTTGAGGCTTCTTTTTGTTGTTCTAAGTCAAAATGTTTTCAAAGTTATGCTATAATCAAACTGAAGTTGACTGAAAATCAAGTATTTTTATTTTAGTAGAAGGTGAGAACACTATGATGAATAGTTTGAAAAAAACATTTGAGAAAACCATTGATGACTTTGAAAAAGAATTTTGTGGTGAAGTCGTTGAACTCTTGATTATCACTTTACAAAATGTGGGAGGTGCGACTGTTTTAAAGAATGGATGGAAGTTGCCTTCGGTTCATTTTGTAGCAAGTGTGAATGTGGGGACAAAGGAGTTCTCGGAAATAGAGGGACGTTTGGAGTGGTTGGTGAGTCCAGAGGAATATGAAGAAAAGGGCTTGCTCTATAGCTATAGTTTCGAGCCCTATCAGATTCATCACATCAAATGTCAGAAAAGACCACAAAGGCAATTAGAACCTTATATGGCAGCAGTAGCGAATAACTGTTATCGTCTGCTGGAATACATTGAAGATGGGCAGTCGGATAGTAGATTAGAAGCTCTGATTGCAGAATATGTTAAACCAGTCGTCATCAAAGATTCTATAGGCGAATTCACTTTAAATAGAGCTTATTCATGGTTTGAGGGAAGTATGGATCTTGCGGGAAGCAGGGTTAGCGTGATGTTGGATGCAAATGAAGATGCCAGCTTACCACCAAAATCATTTGGCTACTTGAAAACATTTGTCAGGGATATTGACCGAAGAGACTCTGAAATCCGAGACGTTATAGTAAAAGAGATGTGGGAAACAGCAGAGGACTGGCTAGCTTCAGACGGAGATGCCGAAGTATTAACAGAGGACTATTTTTATAATTCCTTGTATCTGGGGGAACTGTCTATCAGCGAAGCGGGGGATTTGACTCTTTATTATGGAGATAAAGAGGATATTTTTGCTGGGCATGCGGTAGAAGTCAGGGCAGATATTGAAGGAAATATAGAAAATGTGACCTTGGTAGGGTAAATGGACAGCATGTGATTATTTCTTTATTGTGAATAAGCAACTTAGTCCTGTTACAGGAGTTTCTCCATTATATTTTAAAAATAACTGAAATCAGCACCTTCTTTAGAAAGTGCTGATTTTTTTGAGATAATAGTAGAAAGTTTATACTTTTCGGCGTTTGAGAGCGAGCAAAGTTCGATAGAAAATGATTTGGCTGCTCTGGATATAGGGAAGGATTGAAAAGCTAGCAATTCCAAAGGTGAGCCAGTTGAGGAAGTACCAAGGAAGTAGTTGTAAGTCGAGGACAAAGCGCTGGAATTTGTAACCTTTCACCAAGAAACGACTGGTTTTCAGGATTTGACTGGGTTTAGCCTGCCCTAAATCTAGAGTATCGCAGAGGAGGAATTCTACCTGTGAGTAGGCATAATGTTGCGGTACGTAGAGGATATTCCCTACAATCATCAAGATGAGACTCGCGAAAAAGTAGAGTCCAAAGGTCATAAGGAATTGCTCTGTTTCAAGGGATGAGAGGTCTAATTTTGGAAATTCAGGATGTAGGGCAACAAATCTTCTAGCCAAGAGATTGCTATAAAAAAGGAAATAAACGCCTACTAAGTTTGGGATGCTCCATAAAAAGAGGTAGAAACGTTTGAGGAGCAGAGTGAGGAAGGTTTGCGAGAAGCGCTCTTCAGCAAAGAGGGCCAGGCTTGATTTTACTGAGAGTTCCGTATCAGGATCCTTGAGGAGTCGGAGTGTCGCAAAGGCAGCACCTGCTAGAAAAATCGTGCTCATAAAAGAAACCACTAATGGGAAGAGATAGACTTGGAGTACTTGTGCCAGCATGCTGAAAAAGGATTGCTCTAAAACACTGTCTTGGAGACGAGCCAAGGGGTTGAGAAAGCCTGACAAGATGACCAGCATACTAGGAAGGAGATAGACCAGAAGGAGGCGGGGATTTTCAGCCTGAAATTGCCTAGCCTGCAGACGAATAGTTTTTAAATCAATTTTTGGGTATTTCATTCTCTCATTATACCATAGTTCGTGACAGTTCCAGCTTTTTTTGATAAAATCATACAGTATGCCTTTGGGCGCAAAGTATGAACTGGGACTGTTTTTCCCAGCTTCGGAGGTAAAAAATGTCAGATTCACCAATCAAATACCGTTTGATTAAGAAAGAGAAACACACAGGAGCTCGTCTGGGAGAAATCATCACTCCGCACGGTACCTTCCCGACACCTATGTTTATGCCAGTTGGGACCCAAGCCACGGTCAAGACTCAATCACCAGAGGAGTTGAAGGAGATGGGTTCAGGGATTATCCTGTCAAACACCTATCACTTGTGGCTCCGTCCAGGAGACGAACTCATCGCACGCGCAGGCGGTCTCCACAAGTTCATGAATTGGGACCAGCCAATCTTGACGGATAGTGGTGGTTTTCAGGTTTATTCCCTAGCGGATAGTCGAAATATCACAGAAGAAGGAGTAACCTTTAAAAACCATCTCAATGGTTCTAAGATGTTCCTATCGCCAGAAAAAGCCATCTCCATTCAGAATAATCTAGGCTCAGACATCATGATGTCCTTTGACGAATGTCCTCAGTTTTACCAACCCTATGATTACGTTAAGAAATCAATTGAACGCACCAGCCGTTGGGCTGAGCGTGGTTTGAAGGCTCATCGTCGTCCGCACGACCAAGGCTTGTTTGGGATTGTGCAGGGAGCGGGATTTGAAGACCTTCGTCGCCAATCAGCGCATGATCTTGTTAGCATGGACTTCCCTGGCTACTCTATCGGTGGTTTGGCTGTGGGAGAAACGCATGAGGAAATGAATGCCGTCTTGGACTTCACAACTCAACTTCTCCCAGAAAACAACCCTCGCTATTTGATGGGTGTGGGAGCGCCAGATAGCTTGATTGATGGGGTTATTCGTGGAGTAGATATGTTTGACTGTGTCTTGCCGACTCGTATCGCTCGTAATGGAACTTGTATGACCAGTCAAGGTCGTTTGGTTGTCAAAAATGCCCAGTTTGCTGAGGACTTTACGCCACTGGATCCTGAGTGCGATTGCTACACATGTAAGAACTACACACGCGCTTATCTTCGCCACCTGCTCAAGGCTGATGAAACCTTTGGCATCCGCTTGACTAGCTACCACAACCTTTACTTCTTGCTCAACCTCATGAAGCAGGTTCGACAAGCCATCATGGACGATAATCTCTTGGAATTCCGCGAGTATTTTGTAGAAAAATATGGCTACAACAAGTCAGGGCGCAATTTCTAAAGTGTAAAAATAGAATGCCAAAATCCTAAGTTTTCTCTTAGGATTTTTCCTATTTTTTTGATAGAATAGGGAGTATAATGGAATGGAAATTAGGTGGTGTTTTGCTTCCTAATTTAATGGAGAATAGACTCGTATGCGTATTAAATGGTTTTCCTTAATTAGGATTACAGGTTTACTTTTGGTACTTTTGTACCACTTCTTTCAAACAATCTTTCCTGGAGGATTCTTTGGGGTAGATGTCTTTTTCACTTTTTCAGGATTTTTGATCACTTCCCTCCTTTTAGAAGAATTTGGGAAGGCACGCCAGATTGATTTGCTGGGCTTTTTTAAGAGACGGTTTTATCGTATCGTGCCACCTGTGGTGCTGATGGTTTTGGTGACCATGCCTTTTACTTTCTTGGTTCGTCAAGACTATGTTGCTGGAATTGGTGGCCAGATAGCTGGAGTTCTTGGTTTTATGACCAACTTCTACGAAATGTTAACAGGGGGAAGTTATGAATCCCAGTTCATTCCGCATCTCTTTGTTCATAACTGGAGTCTAGCTGTTGAGGTTCACTACTATATCCTTTGGGGCTTAGCGGTTTGGTTCTTATCGAAACGTTCAAAATCTAGTAGTCAATTGAGAGGGATGGTCTTTCTTCTTTCTGCTGGAGCTTTTATCATTAGCTTTTTCTCCATGTTTATTGGTAGTCTAATGGCAAGTTCCTATTCATCTGTCTACTTTTCAAGTTTGACCCATGTCTATCCCTTCTTTTTAGGAAGTATTTTGGCGACAGTTGTGGGAGTTCGTCAGACGACCGATTTGGTCAAGCAATTTGATCGAATGTGGGATCTTCGTCAGAATCTACTGGTATTTGCTGCGGGGCTTTTGGTTCTAGTGCTCTTGACTTTCTTTGTCAAGTTCACCTACCTGTTTGCGTACTTATTTGGCTTCTTGCTAGCAAGTTTAGCGGCAGTGACCATGATTTTTGCTGCGCGTGTCTTGCATGAGAAAACGCCTGAGATACAAGAACCTCGGATCATTACATTTTTAGCGGATACCAGCTACGCGGTTTATCTCTTCCACTGGCCTTTTTATATTATCTTTTCTCAGTTGATGGGTAATCTGCCTGCTGTTATTCTGACGATCATCTTTTCTTATTTCTTTGCTATCCTATCCTTCTATATTATTGAGCCATTGATTGCCGGTAAATCCAATCCTTTAATACGGAAGATTAGTCGATTGCCTCATATTAAACCAATTAGTGCTGGTGCTGCTGGCATTCTTACCTTGATTACCTTGATTATCATAGCTGTGGCTCCTCAAGTTGGAGCTTTTGAGACAGACTTGATGGTCAATGGTTTCAAACAAGCCCAGACCAATATAGGACAAACAAAGACTCTTGCTGAACAAGCTGAACTGAGTCGTCTAGGAATTTCTGAGGGAATAAGCCTAATAGGAGATTCGGTAGCCTTGCGTGCCAATACAGCTTTACAAGAGGCACTTCCTGAAGCAAACATCAATGCCCAAGTTAGTCGAACGACCAAGCAAGCCAATGACATCATGCTCAATAACAGTCAGAACAAGGCGCTGCTAAAAACAGTTGTCATTGCAACGGGGGTCAACAATCCTGAAGGCTATAAGAATGATTTGGACAGCATCGTTAACAATCTACCGAAAGGACACCATCTGATACTGGTGACACCTTATGAGGGAGACAAGAGCAAGGACACTTATGCACCAGTGGAGCAGTATGCGGCTTATGCGAGAGAATTAGCTGAAAAGAATCCTTACGTGAGCATCGCTGACTGGAATAAGGTCGCTAAGGAACACCCTGAAATCTGGGCTGGAACCGACCAAGTCCACTTTGGGAATGATAGCAACATGATTGAAGAAGGTGCTAAACTCTATGCAGAGACGATTGCAGCTGCTGTTAAGGCTGCTCAAGAACTGCCTGTAAAATCAAAATAAAATTAAAGAGTTGGAGAAATCCAGCTCTTTTAAAATATCTCTAGAAAATAGGTCTATACCATTTACAAATGAAAAAGAAAGGTTTATAATGTAATTGACATAATAAATTCTAGAATCAATCTATCAAGGAGGTTATCATTATGCCTAATTATATTAAAGCGGATCAGTTTTTCTACCCACACGGAGTTCGTCGTGGCGGTTACTTGGAACTTGTGGATGGCAAGTTTGGCAAACATGTAGAACAGATTCCTGAAGGAGCTGAGGTGATTGACTATACAGGTTATAGCATTGCCCCAGGACTTGTGGATACCCATATTCATGGATTTGGTGGTGTCGATGTCATGGACAATAACATCGAAGGGACCCTTCATACCATGAGTGAAGGTCTACTTAGCACGGGTGTTACCAGCTTCTTGCCAACGACGTTGACTTCCTCTTACGAGCAGTTGCTTGCAGTAACTGAAAATATCGGTGCTCGTTACCAGGAAGCAAGTGGAGCCAAGATTCGTGGGATCTATTTTGAAGGGCCTTATTTCACAGAGAAATACAAGGGAGCTCAAAACCCTGCCTATATGAAAGACCCCCGTATGGATGAGTTTCGTGCTTGGCAAAAAGCAGCCAATGGCTTGCTCAATAAAATCGCTCTTGCGCCAGAACGCGAAGGTGTAGAAGACTTTGTTCGTACGATTACGGGCGAAGGAGTGACTGTTGCTCTGGGACATTCCAATGCGACTTTTGATGAAGCTAAAAAAGCAGTAGATGCTGGAGCGAGTGTTTGGGTACATGCCTACAACGGAATGCGTGGGTTGACTCACCGTGAGCTCGGTATGGTGGGAGCCATGTATGAATTGCCACATACCTATGCAGAGTTGATCTGTGACGGTCACCACGTAGATCCAAAGGCCTGTGACATTTTGCTCAAGCAAAAGGGAACTGAAAATATTGCCCTTATCACAGACTGTATGACAGCTGGTGGTTTGGACGACGGTGACTACATGTTGGGAGAATTCCCGGTAGTAGTTGCTAATGGAACTGCTCGCCTCAAATCTACAGGCAATTTGGCAGGTTCAATCCTCAAACTCAAAGATGGTTTGAAAAATGTGGTCGAATGGGGCATTGCGAATCCGCATGAAGCCGTCATGATGGCTAGCCTCAACCCAGCAAAATCTGTTCACATCGATGATGTCTGTGGTCAAATCCGTGAAGGTTATGACGCTGACTTTATCGTACTGGATAAAGATTTGGAATTGGTAGCAACCTACCTAGATGGTGTGAAACGTTATCAAGCCTAAGAAGATAAAAAATAGGGGTCGATAAAGGACTCCTATTTTTATGATAGGCTGAAAAGGTATTTAAAGAAGTCTTCCTGATGGGAAAGGCAAGCAAAATCCTTTCATTGTTCTAGAAAATTCGTTATAATATACGGTACAAAGGAAGTAGTGAAAATGTATCGTGTTATAGAAATGTATGGGGACTTTGAACCGTGGTGGTTCATAGAAGGTTGGGAAGAAGATGTCATCATGAGTCAATCTTTTGACAAGTACTATGATGCTCTAAAATATTATAAATCATGCTGGTTTGAGCTGGAAAAGAAGAATACTCTTTATAAGAGTCGGAGCGATTTGATGACTATTTTTTGGGATCCTGCTGATCAGCGCTGGTGTGATGAGTGTGATGAGTATTTGCAACAGTACCATTCTTTGGCACTTTTGCAGGATGAGCAAGTCATCCCCGATGAAAAGCTACGTCCAGGCTACGAAAAACAAACAGGCCAAGAAAAGCACCGTTCTTGTCGCATGAAATGGAGATAAAAAAGTAACTTTTTAAGTTGCTTTTTTTATTTTTTTGCGAATAGTTAGATAAGGAGGGCGATATGGTACAAGAAATTGCACAGAAAATTATTGCTACTGCGAAAGAAAAGAAGGCCCAGGATATCTATTTTATCCCCAAGGAAAAGTCCTACGAGCTTCACATGCGGGTTGGAGACGAACGGTGTCTAGTTGACTCCTATGAGTTTGATGTTTTAGCTGCTGTGATTAGTCATTTTAAATTTGTGGCGGGTATGAACGTAGGAGAGAAGAGGCGTAGTCAGCTGGGGTCTTGCGACTATCAGCATGGGGAGAAGAAGTCTTCTCTGCGTTTGTCTACCGTGGGAGATTATCGGGGATATGAGAGTTTGGTCATTCGTTTGTTGCACGATGAGGAACAGGACCTGCATTTCTGGTTTCAGGATATGAACGAACTGGGTGAGCAGTACAGGCAACGGGGGCTCTACCTTTTTGCGGGTCCAGTTGGAAGTGGCAAGACGACCTTGATGCACGAATTAGCCAAGTCTCTGTTTAAAGGACAGCAGGTTATGTCCATTGAAGATCCTGTCGAGATCAAGCAGGACGACATGCTCCAGTTGCAGTTGAATGAGGCGATTGGATTGACCTATGAAAATCTGATCAAACTGTCTCTCCGGCATCGTCCTGACCTCTTGATTATCGGAGAAATTCGTGACAGCGAGACGGCGCGTGCAGTGGTCAGAGCCAGTTTGACAGGGGCGACAGTCTTTTCAACCATTCATGCCAAGAGTATCCGAGGTGTTTATGAACGCCTTCTGGAGTTGGGTGTGACGGAGGAGGAACTAGCAGTTGTCCTGCAAGGCGTCTGCTACCAGAGATTAATCGGGGGAGGAGGAATCGTTGACTTTGCAAACAAGGACTTTCAAGAGCACCAGCCAACTAGCTGGAATGAACAGATTGAGCAGCTTCTTAAAGATGGACATATCACAAGTCTTCAGGCTGAAACGGAAAAAATTAGCTACAGCTAAGCAGAAGAAAATCATCACCCTGTTTAACAATCTTTTCTCCAGTGGCTTTCATTTGGTGGAAATTACTTCTTTCTTGGGCAGAAGTGCCCTGCTGGAAAAGGACTATGTAGCCCAGATGCACCAAGGCTTGTCTCAGGGGAAATCCTTCTCAGAAATGATGGAAAGTTTGGGCTTTTCAAGTGCTATTGTGACTCAATTATCTCTAGCTGAAGTTCATGGAAATCTCCATCTGAGTCTGGGGAAGATAGAAGAATATCTGGATAATTTGTCCAAGGTCAAGAAGAAGTTAATTGAAGTAGCGACTTATCCCCTGATTTTGCTGGGATTTCTCCTGCTAATCATGTTGGGGCTCAGGAATTATTTGCTCCCCCAACTGGACAGTAGCAATATCGCCACTCAAATCATCGGCAATCTGCCGCAAATTTTTCTGGGACTAGCGCTGGTTTGCTCTCTATCTTTACTTTTAGCTCTCACTTTCTACAAAAGAAGTTCCAAAATGCGCGTCTTTTCGATGTTGGCACGGGTTCCCTTTCTAGGAATCTTTATCCAGACTTATTTGACGGCTTATTACGCTCGTGAATGGGGCAATATGATTTCACAGGGAATGGAGCTGACGCAGATTTTTCAGATCATGCAGGAACAAGGTTCCCAGCTCTTTAAAGAAATCGGTCAAGATCTGGCTCAATCCCTGCAAAATGGCCGCGAATTTTCTCAAACCATAGCGACCTATCCTTTCTTTAAAAAGGAGTTGAGTCTCATCATCGAGTATGGAGAAGTCAAGTCCAAGCTGGGGAGTGAGTTGGAAATCTATGCTGAAAAAACTTGGGAAGCCTTTTTTACCCGAGTCAACCGCACCATGAATCTGGTACAGCCACTGGTTTTTATCTTTGTGGCCATGATTATCGTTTTACTTTATGCGGCAATGCTCATGCCCATGTATCAAAATATGGAGGTAAATTTTTAAAATGAAAAAACTCATGACAAATTTAAAAAAAGCCAAGGCGAAAGCTTTCACTTTGGTAGAAATGTTAGTCGTCTTGCTAATCATCAGCGTACTCCTCTTGCTCTTTGTGCCCAATTTGACCAAGCAAAAGGATGCCGTAGATGACAAAGGAAAAGCTGCTGTTGTCAAGGTCGTGGAAAGCCAGGCAGAACTCTATCGTTTGGATAAAAATGATGACGCCAGTCTCAGCAAATTACAAGCGGACGGTCGTATCACAGCTGAGCAAGCCAAAGCTTATAAAGACTACCATGCAAAACAAAAAACAAGTCAAACTGTTGCAGATTAAGGCCTTTACTATGCTGGAAAGTCTCTTAGTTTTGGGACTTGTGAGTATCCTTGCTTTGGGCTTGTCTGGTTCTGTTCAATCCAGTTTTGCAGCGGTAGAAGAGCAGATTTTCTTTATGGAGTTTGAAGAACTCTACCGGGAAACGCAAAAACGCAGCGTAGCTAGTCAGCAAAAGACAAGTTTAAGCTTAGACGGACGGACCATTAGCAATGGCAGTCAAAACTTGACCGTTCCTAAAGGAATTCAGGCACCCTCAGGACAAAGCATTATATTTGACCGAGCTGGGGGCAATTCGTCCCTGGCTAAGGTTGAATTTCAAACCAGCAAAGGAGCGATTCGCTATCAATTATATCTAGGAAATGGAAAAATTAAACGCATTAAGGAAACAAAAAATTAAGGCAGTGATTTTACTGGAAGCGGTAGTTGCTCTAGCCGTTTTTGCCAGCATTGCGACCCTTCTTTTGGGACAAATCCAGAAAAATAGGCAGGAAGAGGCAGAAATCTTGCAAAAGGAAGAAGTCTTGCGTGTAGCTAAGATGGCTCTGCAAACAGGGCAAAATCAGGTAAACATAAATGGAGTTGAGATTCAGGTATTTGCTAGTGAAAAAGGAGTGGAGGTCTACCATGGTTCAGAGAAGTTACTCGACCTTAAAGAGCAGTAAGGTAAGAGCGTTTACTCTCTTAGAATCACTGATTGCCCTTATCGTCATTAGCGGAGGCTTGCTCCTTTTTCAAGCTATGGGTCAGCTTCTCATTTCAGAAGTTCGTTACCAGCAGCAAAGCGAGCAAAAGGAGTGGCTCTTGTTTGTGGATCAACTGGAGGCAGAGTTAGAGCGTTCACAGTTTGAAAAGGTAGAAGGCAATCGCCTCTATATGAAACAGGATGGTAAGGATATCTCTATAGGGAAATCTAAATCGGATGATTTTCGGAAGACCGATACCAGCGGACGGGGCTACCAACCTATGGTTTATGGACTCAAATCAGCTCAAATTACAGAGGGAAATCAACTGGTTCGCTTCCGTTTCCAGTTTCAAAAAGGCTTAGAAAGGGAGTTCATCTATCGTGTGGAAAAAGCAAAAAGTTAAGGCAGGAGTTCTCTTATATGCAGTTACCATGGCAGCTATTTTTAGCCTTTTGTTGCAGTTTTATTTGAACCGGCAAGTCGCCCATCACAAAGACTATACCCTAAACAAAGAGAAGTTGGCAGCTTTTGCCATGGCCAAGCGAAGTAAAGATAAGGCTGAGCAAGAAAGTGGGGAACGAGTCTTCAACTTAGGAAAAGTCAGGTATCACAATACGAAAACAGGTTTTGCAACAAGTGTTCGTATGAATAAGGGAGACTATGAATTTCTCTTTCCTCCGATGGAAACCCAAGAAAAGAAAACAGCTAAAAAGGAAGAGGTAGCGACTGATTCAAGCAATCAAGCAGGGAAGAAAAAATCAGAAGAAAAGCCTGAAAAGAAAGATAATTCCTAGTCAATTCAACTACTTTGTGCTAAACTAAAAACATGAAACACGATTTTAATCACAAAGCAGAAACCTTTGATTCCCCTAAAAATATCTTCCTTGCAAACTTGGTTTGTCAAGCAGTTGAAGCACAGATTGATTTTCTATCAGACAAGGCAATACTGGACTTTGGTGGTGGGACGGGTCTATTAGCTTTGCCCCTGGCTCAGCAGGCTAAGTCTGTCACTCTTGTAGACATCTCTGAGAGAATGCTGGAGCAAGCTCGTTTGAAAGCAGAGCAACAAGACATCAAGAATATCCAGTTTTTGGAGCAGGATTTACTAGTAAATCCCTTGGAGCAGCAATTTGACCTGATTGTTGTCAGTCGGGTTCTTCATCATATGTCTGATCTAGATGCAACTCTTGCCATGTTTTACCATTACCTTAGGGAGAATGGACAAGTTCTCATCGCTGATTTTGTCAAGACAGATACCAACCATCATGGTTTTGATTTAGCTGAACTGGAAAATAAGTTAATTCAGCAGGGTTTTTCATCTGTGCATAGTCAGATTCTCTATAGTGCTGAAGGTCTTTTCCTAGGAAATTACGCAGAGCTCTTTTTAACAGTAGCCCAAAAATCACTCGCTGACTAAAGCAGTGATTTTTTCTCTTCAGATGGAAAAAAGGAGGGAAATTTGATAAGATAGGAATATGGATTTTGAAAAAATTGAACAAGCTTATACGTATTTACTAGAGAATGTCCATGTCATCCAAAGTGATTTGGTGACCAACTTTTATGATGCCTTGGTAGAGCAAAACAGCATCTATCTGGATGGCGAGACTGAGCTAAAGCAGGTCAAGGAAAACAATCAAGCCCTTAAGCGCTTAGCCCTTCGCAAGGAAGAGTGGCTCAAGACCTACCAGTTTCTCTTGATGAAGGCAGGACAAACGGAACCTTTACAAGCCAATCACCAGTTTACACCAGATGCCATTGCCCTCCTCTTGGTACTTGTTGTAGAAGAGTTGTTTGAACAAGAGGAAATTAGCATCCTCGAAATAGGTTCTGGTATGGGGATTTTGGGGGCTACTTTCTTGACTTCTCTTGCTAAAAAAGTAGATTACTTGGGAATCGAAGTGGATGACTTGCTGATTGATTTGGCAGCCAGTATGGCAGATGTGATTGGTTTGCAAGCTGGTTTTGTCCAAGGAGACGCCGTTCGTCCGCAAATGCTTAAAGAAAGCGACGTGGTCATCAGCGACTTGCCTGTAGGCTATTACCCAGACGATGCCATCGCTTCTCGCTATCAAGTGGCTTCTAGTCAAGAGCATACCTATGCCCACCATTTGCTGATGGAACAAGGCCTCAAGTATCTTAAGTCAGATGGCTATGCTATTTTTTTAGCTCCGAGTGATTTATTGACCAGTCCTCAAAGTGACTTATTGAAAGGGTGGCTCAAAGACGAAGTGAGTCTGGCTGCTATCATCGCTCTGCCAGAGGATATTTTCTCAACTGCAAGCCAAGCTAAAAGTATTTTTGTCTTACAGAAGAAAAGAGACAAGGAAATAGAACCCTTTGTTTACCCTCTTACTAGCTTGCAAGATCCGTCAGTATTGTTGACCTTTAAAGAAAATTTTCAAAATTGGAGCAAAGGTACTGAAATATAAAAGAGATTTTGTTATAATAGATGAAAACGCTTAAAAAAGAGGTATCATCTTATGACAAAAACAATTGCAATCAATGCAGGAAGCTCAAGCTTGAAATGGCAACTTTATCAAATGCCTGAGGAAAAAGTTTTGGCTAAAGGCTTGATTGAACGTATTGGATTGAAAGATTCAATTTCAACAGTAAAATTTGACGGTCGTTCGGAGCAACAAATTCTTGATATTGAAGACCATACACAAGCCGTTAAAATTTTATTGGATGACTTGATTCGTTTTGACATTATCAAAGGGTACGACGAAATTACAGGTGTCGGCCACCGCGTCGTTGCAGGTGGTGAATATTTCAAGGAATCAACAGTTGTTGAGGGAGATGTGTTAGAAAAGGTTGAGGAATTGGGACTATTGGCTCCTCTTCACAATCCAGCTAACGCAGCTGGAATTCGCGCATTTAAGGAATTGCTTCCAGATATTACCAGTGTTGTCGTATTTGATACCTCATTCCACACAAGCATGCCAGAGAAGGCTTATCGCTACCCTCTACCAACTAAATACTACACAGATAACAAGGTTCGTAAATATGGTGCCCACGGGACAAGCCACCAGTTTGTCGCAGGAGAAGCAGCGAAACTTTTGGGCCGTCCTCTAGAAGACTTGAAATTGATTACCTGCCATATTGGTAACGGGGCTTCTATCACAGCTGTTAAGGGTGGGAAGTCTGTGGATACTTCTATGGGATTCACACCACTTGGAGGTGTGATGATGGGAACTCGTACAGGAGATATTGACCCTGCTATCATCCCTTATCTCATGCAATATACAGAGGATTTCAATACCCCTGAAGATATTAGTCGCGTTCTCAATCGTGAATCAGGGCTCATGGGAGTTTCTGGCCAGTCAAGCGATATGCGTGATGTGATTGCTGCCATGGAAGCAGGAGACCATGATGCGACTTTGGCTTATGAAATGTATGTTGATCGTATCCAAAAACATATCGGTCAATACCTTGCAGTCCTAAATGGAGCAGATGCGATTATCTTCACAGCAGGTATCGGTGAAAATGCAGCTTTGGTTCGTGAGGATGTCATTTCAGGTATCTCTTGGTTTGGTTGTGATGTGGATCCAGAAAAGAACGTCTTTGGCGTAACGGGAGACATCTCAACTGACGCAGCGAAAATCCGTGTCTTGGTTATTCCAACAGATGAAGAATTGGTGATTGCACGCGATGTTGAACGCTTGAAAAAATAAGTAAATACACGTAAAATTTGATTGTAAAAAGAAGTTGGGAAAGAGATTTTCCAGCTTTTTTTATGTAGAAAATGTCTAAAACCTTGCTGTTATTGGCTTTTTCAAAAAATATGGTATAATAGTAGTAATTTAATAGATGGAGTTGAGTTTTGAAGAAAAGCTTTCGTGTAAAAAGAGAGAAAGATTTTAAGGCGATTTTCAAGGACGGAACAAGTTTTGCCAATCGAAAATTTGTTGTCTACCAATTGGAAAACCAGCAAAACCACTTTCGAGTAGGACTATCCGTCAGCAAAAAGCTGGGGAATGCAGTTACCAGAAATCAGATCAAGAGACGAATCCGACATATCATACAAAATGCAAAGGGGAGTCTGGTAAATCATGTCGATTTTGTTGTGATTGCTCGAAAAGGGGTGGAAACCTTGGAATATGCAGAGATGGAGAAAAATCTACTCCACGTATTAAAGTTATCAAAGATTTACCAGGAAGGAAATGGGAGTGAAAAAGAAACTACAGTTGACTAGTTTGCTGGGTTTGTCCTTAGTTATCATGACAGCCTGTGCAACAAATGGTGCAGCTAGCGATATAACAGCAGACTCGACAGACTTTTGGAGCAAATTCGTCTATTTTTTTGCTGAAATTATCCGCTTTTTGTCTTTTGACATTAGTATCGGAGTGGGAATTATCCTCTTCACAATCTTGATCCGGACGATTTTATTGCCGGTCTTTCAGACACAGATGGTTGCCTCTAGAAAAATGCAAGAGGCTCAACCACGCATCAAGGCTTTGCGAGAGCAATATCCGGGTCGTGATATGGAAAGTAGAACCAATCTAGACCAAGAGATGCGGAAGGTCTATAAGGAATTGGGGATCAAGCATTCATCCTCTCTCTGGCCAATTTTAATACAAATGCCGGTTCTCTTGGCGCTCTTTCAAGCCTTGAGTCGAGTAGACTTTTTGAAAACAGGTCACTTTTTATGGATTAATTTGGGAGGAGTAGATACAAGTTTTGTCCTTCCGATTTTGGCGGCAGTCTTTACCTTCTTGAGTAGCTGGTTATCGAATAAAGCTTTGTCTGAAAAAAGTGGAGCTACGACAGGGATGATGTATGGTATGCCTGTATTGATTTTTATTTTTGCCATCTCCGCCCCAAGTGGTGTAGCCTTGTACTGGGCTGTATCCAATGCTTACCAAGTACTGCAAACCTATTTCTTGAACAATCCTTTCAAGATTATTGCTGAAAGAGAAGCAGAGGCGCAAGCAGAAAAAGATTTAGAAGGCAAGAAGAGAAGAGCCTTGAAAAAAGCACAGAAAAAGAAAAAATAAGGAGGAATCTGATAATGGTATTATTTACAGGTTCAACGGTTGAAGAAGCAATCCAAAAAGGCTTGAAAGAATTAGACATTCCAAGAATGAAGGCCCACATCAAGGTCGTTTCGAAAGAGAAAAAAGGATTCTTAGGCTTGTTTGGTAAGAAGCCGGCTCAAGTTGATATCGAAGCGATTAGTGAAACGACAGTGATCAAAGCCAATCAGCAGGCCATTAAAGGGGTTCCAAAAGAAGTCAATGAAAAAAATGAACCCGTGAAAACAGTAAGTGAAGCAACTGTTGATTTGGGGCATGTAGTTGAAGCAATTAAGAAAATTGAAGAAGAAGGTCAAGGTGTCTCTGAAGAGGTCAAGGCTGAAATCCTGAAAAATGAAAAACATGCCAGCACGATTTTGGAAGAAACAGGTCATATTTCAATTTTAAATGATTTGGAACCAGAGGATACTACCGAGGAAGTGGAATCTGCTCCAGAAAAAGAAACTGAAACCCAGGAAGCAACAAGTCAATCTTTGGAAGATTTAGGCTTGAAAGTAGAACCAAGTTATGACATCGAACAGGTGGCAGCTGAAGTAGCTAGCTACGTTCAAACCATTGTGGATGATATGGATGTTGAAGGGACGATTTCAAGCGACTACAATCGCCGCACTATCAATCTTCAAATTGACACTAATGAACCAGGTCGTATTATCGGCTACCACGGAAAAGTCTTGAAAGCTCTTCAGTTGTTAGCGCAAAATTACCTTTACAACCGCTATTCAAGAACCTTCTACATCACAATCAATGTCAATGATTACGTTGAGCACCGTGCAGAAGTCTTGCAAACTTACGCTCAAAAATTGGCGACTCGCGTTTTAGAAGAAGGACGTAGCCAACAAACAGATCCAATGTCAAATAGCGAACGCAAGATTATCCATCGCATTATTTCACGCATGGATGGCGTGACGAGTTACTCTGAAGGTGACGAGCCAAATCGCTATGTTGTCGTAGATGCAGAATAAGCAAAGCAAAATCAGGTTCATCCTGATTTTTTGCTAGGAAAGGAAAGATTCAGATATGCTGAAAGCAGTTAGAGAATACCTATCATTTGCAGGAGTCCAGTACCGTAATCCTGATAAAGCTGGCGATGAAAGAGAAAAGATGTTGACCTTGCGGCAAAAAGGTCAAGAGGCTCGGAAGTCTTTTACAGAATTGGCCAAAACCTTTCAAGCTAGTCATCCAGAATGGCAACTGCAACAGACTAGTCAGTGGATGAACCAAGCGCAACGCTTGCGACCGCATTTCTGGGCCTATCTACAGAGAGACGGACAAGTGACAGAACCTATGATGGCTCTTCGTTTGTATGGAACACCTGCTGACTTTGGGATTTCTTTGGAAGTCAGTTTCATCGAGCGCAAGAAAGATGAACAGACTTTAGACAAGCAAGCCAAGGTTTTAGAACTTCCAGCGGTAGAAGGAATTTATTATCTAGTCTACTCAAATGGGAAAAGTCATAAGGTGGAGGCTACTGAGGAGAATCGTCGTACTTTACGCGAGAAGGTGAGAAGTCAGGAAGTCCGTAAAGTTTTGGTTAAGGCAGATGTTTCCTTCATTGCAAATCAGTCAGTAGAAGCGATATTGGAGAAGCTAGAAGAGGCTTATACGCGCTTGCTTCCGTACTATGAAGTGACGAGGGAATAGAAAATCAAATGTGTTAGATGAACGCAAATTGTTTTATTGCTATTCTATGCATTTTTTCATATAATAGTAAAATAGGATGTGTGATTTATTAATCACCTCAAAGAGAAAGGAAATTCTATGTCAAATCTATCTGTTAATGCAATTCGTTTTCTAGGTATTGACGCCATCAACAAAGCAAACTCAGGTCACCCAGGGGTGGTTATGGGGGCTGCTCCTATGGCCTATAGCCTCTTTACAAAGCAACTTCGTATCAATCCAGCTCAACCAAACTGGATCAACCGCGATCGCTTTATTCTTTCAGCAGGACACGGCTCTATGCTTCTTTATGCCCTTCTTCACCTTTCTGGTTTTGAAGATGTTAGCATGGATGAAGTCAAGAACTTCCGCCAATGGGGTTCAAAAACACCAGGTCACCCAGAATTTGGGCATACAGCAGGAGTTGACGCTACTACTGGTCCTCTAGGTCAAGGGATTTCTACTGCTACTGGTTTTGCCCAAGCAGAACGTTTCCTTGCAGCGAAGTATAACCGCGAAGGCTATAATATCTTTGACCACTATACTTATGTGATCTGTGGAGATGGAGACTTGATGGAAGGTGTCTCAAGTGAGGCAGCTTCATACGCAGGCTTGCAAAAACTTGACAAGTTGGTGGTTCTTTATGATTCAAATGACATCAATTTGGATGGTGAGACAAAAGATTCCTTTACAGAAAGTGTTCGTGACCGTTATAATGCTTACGGTTGGCATACAGCCTTGGTTGAAGATGGAACAGACTTGGAAGCAATCTATGCGGCTATTGAAGCAGCTAAAGCTTCAGGAAAACCATCTTTGATTGAAGTGAAGACTGTGATTGGATACGGCTCTCCAAACAAACAAGGAACTAATGCCGTACACGGTGCTCCTCTTGGAGCAGATGAAACTGCGGCTACTCGCCAAGCTCTTGGTTGGGACTATGAACCATTTGAAATCCCAGCTGAAGTTTATGCTGATTTCAAGGAAAATGTTGCAGACCGTGGCGCATCAGCCTATCAAGCTTGGACTAAATTAGTTGCTGACTATAAAGAGGCTCATCCAGAACTGGCTGCAGAAGTAGAAGCTATTATCGACGGCCGTGATCCAGTTGAGGTGACTCCAGCAGACTTCCCAACCTTAGAAAATGGATTTTCCCAAGCAACTCGTAACTCAAGTCAAGATGCTTTGAACGTTGTCGCTGCCAAGTTGCCAACTTTCCTAGGTGGATCAGCTGACCTCGCTCACTCAAACATGACTTATATCAAAACGGATGGACTTCAAGACGACGCTAATCGCTTGAACCGCAACATTCAGTTTGGTGTTCGTGAATTTGCAATGGGAACGATCTTGAACGGGATGGCCCTTCATGGTGGACTTCGTGTATACGGTGGTACTTTCTTCGTCTTCTCTGACTATGTAAAAGCAGCTGTCCGCTTGTCAGCCTTGCAAGGACTTCCTGTGACTTATGTCTTTACTCACGATTCAATCGCAGTTGGTGAAGATGGTCCAACTCACGAACCAGTTGAGCACCTAGCAGGTCTCCGTGCTATGCCAAATCTGAATGTTTTCCGCCCAGCAGATGCGCGTGAAACTCAAGCGGCTTGGTACCTTGCCGTGACAAGCGAAAAAACACCAACTGCCCTTGTCTTGACACGTCAAAACTTGACTGTCGAAGAGGGAACAGACTTTGATAAAGTTGCGAAAGGTGCCTATGTTGTCTATGAAAATGCAGCAGACTTTGATACAATTTTGATTGCAACAGGTTCAGAGGTGAATTTGGCGGTCGCAGCTGCCAAAGAATTGGCTAGCCAAGGTGCAAAAATCCGTGTAGTCAGCATGCCATCAACAGATGTCTTTGACGCACAAGATGCAGCATACAAGGAAGAAATTCTTCCAAATGCAGTTCGCCGTCGTGTTGCAGTCGAAATGGGTGCAACTCAAAACTGGTACAAGTATGTTGGTCTTGATGGTGTAGTTCTCGGTATTGATACCTTTGGAGCATCTGCCCCAGCACCAAAAGTATTGGCAGAGTATGGATTTACAGTTGAAAATCTAGTCAAAGTCGTTCAAAACTTGAAATAATCGCAGAAATCAGAGTGAAAACTCTGATTTTTTATAACCATAAAAACAAGGCACAATCTTGTAAAAGTAGCTGAAATTTGATATAGTAGTCCTATGTAAAATACAAAGGAGAAAATACTATGGAAAATATTAGTCCAAATTTAACATTTTTGATCATGCTTGTAGGTATGTTTGCCTTGATGTTCTTTATGCAACGTTCTCAAAAGAAACAAGCACAAAAGCGTATGGAAAGCTTGAACAAGCTTCAAAAAGGCTATGAAGTCATTACAATTGGTGGGCTTTACGGAACAGTGGATGAAGTAGATACTGAGAAAGGGACAATCGTACTGGATGTAGATGGCGTTTATTTGACTTTTGAATTGGCTGCGATTAAGACTGTTTTGCCACTCAAGGAAGCTGTGACACCAGAAGGAACAGTTGTTGACGAAGACGGAGCAATCGAAGAATAAAACGGGAACCTATCACTCCCGTTTTTCTATGATATGAGAGGAAAAGGGATGAAAAAAATAGTATTTGTTTGCCTAGGAAATATCTGCCGAAGCCCCATGGCAGAGTTTGTGATGAAATCCATGACGAGCGATTACCACGTCGAAAGCCGGGCAACGTCATCATGGGAACATGGCAATCCGATTCATAAGGGAACGCAAGGAATTTTCCAGCAATATCAGATCCCGTATGATAAAGATAAAACATCGCTTCAGATTGGCAGGGAAGACTTTGAATCGTTTGATTACATTATCGGTATGGATGCTTCAAACGTTTCAGATCTGCGTCACATGTGTCCTCAGGAACTACAGTACAAGATTTACTCTTTTGCATCTGAAAGTGTCCCAGATCCTTGGTATACAGGAGATTTTGAGGAAACCTATGCTCGTATCACAAGTGGATGTCAAAGCTGGCTAGATCGATTAGAAAATGAGAGTGACAATGGAAAAGCTTAAACAATTTTATGAGAAGTGTAGAGTTTACCTAACTCGTCCTAGGTTAGAGCTCGTTGCAGTAGTTGTAATGGCACTCTGTGCTCTTTCGGTATTTCTGCTAAATACGCCTAAAAAGGGTGTCCTGACACTTGATGGTGGAGCTCTTGTTTATGATGGCACCTTGGTACGAGGAAAAATGAATGGTCAAGGAACCCTGACCTTTGAAAACGGAGACCAATATACAGGTGATTTCAATAATGGAGCCTTTAATGGGAAAGGAACTTTCCAATCAAAAGATGGCTGGAAATACGAAGGTGATTTTGTAAATGGTCAAGCTGAAGGTCAAGGGAAGTTGACGACAGAGCAAGAAGTTGTTTATGAAGGGACCTTTAAACAAGGCGTTTTTCAGCAAAAACAGTAGTCTCCAAGTTAGGAGACTATTTTTCAAAATCATAAAGAAAACGCTTTCTTTGCTTAAATTCGATAAATAACTATTAACTAGAAAAACTTTGTGAAATAAAAAAATTTTTTCCATAATTTCACAATCGTCCAAACAAAACTCTATTGTGTAGCCGAATTGAGAAAAAAATCACAATCTCAGAAAAATTCTTTGTGAAATACTTATGAAACTGTTTACAAAGCATAAAAAAAGAGTTATAATAAACTTGTGAAAAAATTAACAAAGGATAACATCCTTAAAGACTATGGAGGATAATATGGCTGATAAAAAAACAGTAACACCAGAGGAAAAACAACTTGCTGCTGAAAAGCATGTCGATGGTCTCGTGAAAAAAGCCTTGGTTGCGCTTGATGAAATGCGCAAGTTGAACCAAGAGCAAGTTGACTATATCGTGGCAAAAGCTTCGGTTGCAGCACTTGACGCGCACGGTATCCTTGCACAACACGCAGTTGAAGAAACTGGTCGTGGGGTATTTGAAGACAAGGCAACAAAAAACCTATTTGCCTGCGAACACGTAGTGAACAATATGCGTGGAGTTAAGACAGTTGGAGTTATTGAAGATGATCCAATTACAGGTTTGACAAAGATTGCGGAACCTGTCGGTGTAATCTGTGGTGTCACTCCGACAACAAACCCAACTTCAACAGCGATTTTCAAATCATTGATTGCTTTGAAGACACGCAACCCAATCGTTTTTGCTTTCCATCCATCAGCTCAAGAATCATCAGCACACGCAGCACAAATCGTTCGCGATGCAGCGATTGCAGCCGGTGCACCTGAAAACTGTGTACAATGGATTACAAAGCCATCTATGGAAGCAACTGGAGCGCTAATGAACCACGAAGGTGTTGCAACTATTCTTGCAACTGGTGGGAACGCTATGGTTAAAGCTGCATACTCATGTGGAAAACCAGCTCTTGGGGTAGGTGCCGGAAACGTTCCTGCCTATGTAGAAAAATCTGCTGACCTTCGTCAAGCTGCTCATGACATCGTTATGTCTAAATCATTTGATAATGGGATGGTCTGTGCATCAGAACAAGCCGTTATCATTGATAAAGAAGTATATGACGAATTTGTAGAAGAATTCAAATCATATCACACTTACTTTGTAAACAAGAAAGAAAAAGCCCTTCTTGAAGAGTTCTGTTTCGGCGTGAAAGCTAACAGCAAAAACTGTGCAGGTGCTAAACTAAATGCAAACATCGTTGGTAAACCAGCAGCATGGATTGCTGAACAAGCAGGATTCAGCGTTCCAGAAGGAACAAACATCTTGGCTGCAGAATGTGCAGAAGTAGGACCGAAAGAACCATTGACTCGTGAAAAATTGTCACCAGTTATCGCTGTCCTAAAAGCTGAAGATACAGAAGATGGTCTTACAAAAGCTCGTCAAATGGTTGAGTTTAACGGACTTGGTCACTCAGCAGCTATCCATACAAAAGACGAAGAGCTTGCTAAACGCTTTGGTACAGAAATCAAAGCTATGCGTATTATCTGGAACTCTCCATCTACTTTCGGTGGTATCGGTGACGTATATAATGCCTTCATTCCATCATTGACACTTGGATGTGGTTCATATGGACACAACTCAGTCGGTGATAACGTGAGTGCGATCAACCTTCTAAACATCAAGAAAGTAGGGAAACGTAGAAATAATATGCAATGGTTTAAAGTTCCTTCAAAAATTTACTTCGAACGCAATTCTATCCAATACCTTCAAACATGTGAAGATATTGAACGCGTTATGATTGTTACAGACAAATCGATCGAAAAACTTGGCTTTGTTCAACGTGTTATTGATCAATTGAACGCACGTAGCAACCGTGTAACTATCCAAGTCTTCTCAGATGTTGAACCAGATCCAGACATCACAACTGTAGAACGTGGTGCTGAAGTGATGAAAGCATTTGAACCAGATACAATCATCGCTCTTGGTGGTGGTTCTCCAATGGATGCAGCAAAAGTAATGTGGCTCTTCTACGAACAACCAGAAATCGACTTCCGTGACTTGGTTCAAAAATTTATGGACATCCGTAAACGTGCCTTCCGCTTCCCATCACTTGGTAAGAAAGCGAAGTACATCGGTATCCCAACAACTTCAGGTACAGGTTCAGAAGTAACACCATTTGCCGTTATCTCTGATAAGAAAAACAACCGCAAATACCCATTGGCTGACTACTCATTGACACCAACTATTGCGATTGTTGACCCTGCTTTGGTTGAGTCAGTTCCAGACTTCATCGCTGCTGATACAGGTATGGACGTCTTGACTCACGCGACTGAAGCTTACACTTCAAACTTCGCTAACGACTACACAGACGGTATTGCGCTTCAAACAATCAAACTTGTCTTTGAATGGTTGGAAAAATCTGTTAAGACAGCTGACCCAGAAGCACGTGAAAAAATGCATAATGCGTCTACAATGGCTGGTATGGCCTTCGCCAATGCCTTCCTTGGTATGAGCCACTCAATGGCCCACAAGATTGGTGGTGTTCACCATACTGTTCACGGACGTACAAACGCGATCTTGCTTCCATACGTTATCCGTTACAACGGTACTCGCCCATCTAAGACAACTACATGGCCTAAGTACAACTACTGGAAAGCTGATGAGAAATTCCAAGACATCGCGAAAATGCTTGGATTGCCTCACTCAACTCCAGAAGAAGCGGTTGAAGCGTATGCCAAAGCAGTTTATGATCTTGGTGAAGCAGTTGGAATCACAATGAACTTCAAAGGCTTTGGAATCGATGAAAAAGCTTGGAAAGACAGCTTGCATGAAATTGCCTTGCTTGCTTATGAAGACCAATGTTCACCTGCTAACCCTCGCTTGCCAATGGTAGCTGACATGGAAGAAATCATGGCAGATGCTTACTATGGTTATGCAGAACGTCCAGGACGTCGTAAATAATCGTTTATCAGCCTAGAGGCAGGAGTGATCCTGTCTCTTTTTTGTAAACTCTGAAAGAGTTGAAATTGTAGTTTCACCTTGATAATGAAGAGAATATGCAGATATTATAAAAGATTCTAGAGATATGCTTTGGAAATAAAAGAATGGATGAATAAAAAGGGGGAGAAAAAGTAGAAAAGCAGGAGAGAAAATCAACGCCCGTACTTGCAATTAAACTCAAATAGTTATATAATAGGTTTGTTGAAAGGTGATTTGTAGTGATTCAAGTTACTCTTTTCACAATAAAATTTTCATGATTTTCATAAGGAGGAAATCACTAATGGTAGTTAAAGTTGGTATTAACGGTTTCGGACGTATCGGTCGTCTTGCTTTCCGCCGTATCCAAAACGTAGAAGGTGTTGAAGTTACTCGCATCAACGACCTTACAGATCCAGTTATGCTTGCACACTTGTTGAAATACGACACAACTCAAGGTCGTTTCGACGGTACTGTAGAAGTTAAAGAAGGTGGATTCGAAGTTAACGGTAAATTCGTTAAAGTTTCTGCTGAACGTGATCCAGAACAAATCGACTGGGCTACTGACGGTGTAGAAATCGTTCTTGAAGCAACTGGTTTCTTTGCTAAGAAAGATGCAGCTGAAAAACACCTTAAAGGTGGAGCTAAGAAAGTTGTTATCACTGCTCCTGGTGGAAACGATGTTAAAACAATCGTATTCAACACTAACCACGACGTTCTTGACGGTACTGAAACAGTTATCTCAGGTGCTTCATGTACTACAAACTGCTTGGCTCCAATGGCTAAAGCTCTTCAAGACAACTTCGGTGTTGTAGAAGGATTGATGACTACTATCCACGCTTACACTGGTGACCAAATGATCCTTGACGGACCACACCGTGGTGGTGACCTTCGCCGTGCTCGCGCTGGTGCTGCAAACATCGTTCCTAACTCAACTGGTGCTGCTAAAGCTATCGGTCTTGTAATCCCAGAATTGAACGGTAAACTTGACGGATCTGCACAACGTGTTCCAACTCCAACTGGATCAGTTACTGAATTGGTAGCAGTTCTTGAAAAGAACGTTACTGTTGATGAAGTAAACGCAGCTATGAAAGCAGCTTCAAACGAATCATACGGTTACACAGAAGATCCAATCGTATCTTCAGATATCGTAGGTATGTCTTACGGTTCATTGTTTGACGCAACTCAAACTAAAGTTCTTGACGTTGACGGTAAACAATTGGTTAAAGTTGTATCATGGTACGACAATGAAATGTCATACACTGCACAACTTGTACGTACTCTTGAATACTTTGCAAAAATCGCTAAATAATTCTTGAGTCAATAAAAGCAAGGCCTTCTGGTCTTGCTTTTTTGTATAGAAAAATGGATGATAGTGTCATCCATTTTGTTTTAATTCTGTTTCGAAAGTATCTGAGAGGGCAGTAAAACTCAATTGTTCTAAGGTGAGTGGATGAGTAAAGGACAGTCGGAAAGCATGGAGCATGAGCCTGCTTACTTTTGAACTAGAGTTATAGAGAGGATCGCCCAGAATAGGGTGGTTATGATGAGAGAGGTGAACACGGATTTGATGTGTTCGACCGGTCTTTAGTTTGCAACGGACAAGGGTAGTCTTGTTTGGAAATTGCTTTAATCGACTGATATGTGTTTCAGCATATTGTCCATTTTTGGCATCGACTATTCTTTTTCTACGATCGTGTCGATCACGACCAATTTTATCTCGAAAGACAAGTTCTTTACTTTCTACTCGCCCTTCTATAAGTGCCCAGTACTCACGAGCGATTTCCTTTTTCTCCAACAAACGATTGAGGATGGGTAAGATAAAAGGATTTTTAGCAAAAAGCACTAAACCGCTTGTTTCCATATCCAGACGATGAACGACATAGCAGGTTTGGCCAACGTAGGCAGAGACGTGGTTGAGAAGGGCAATTTCACCAGGTTGATTTCCGTGAGTTTTCATGCCTTCGGGCTTGTTGACGATAATGAGATGTTGGTCTTGATAAATCTCTTGAACGAGGTCTGAATTGCCCCAAAGAATTTCTTTTGGGGGATAATCTTCCTCGTCAAAAGTCAACTGGCAAATGTCACCTGGTTTGACCATCTCGTTCCAGTGAACTTCTTTGTGGTTCATTAAGATGTTCTTCTTTATTCTCAAAAAATGGCGGATTTTTCTAGGGATGAGGAGTTGTTCCTCTAGGAATTGTTTGACCGTCATTTGAGGCAAGGATTTGGGTAATGTAAATGTGAATTGCATACAGATATTGTAACAAAAAAAGCCCTATTTGGATAGGGAGTAGCTAAATTCTTGAGTTCCTATGGTGAAGATGATAAAATAAACGCATGAAATTAGATAAATTATTTGAGAAGTTTCTTTCTCTCTTTAAAAAAGAAACGAATGAATCAGCGGAGTCTGATTCGACTAGCATGCGTCGTTCACGGAGCGATAGAAAAAAATTGTCCCAAGTAGGCCCAATTCGAAAATTTTGGCGTCGTTATCATCTGACAAAAATCGTCATCATTTTAGGGTTAAGTGCAGGTTTGCTAGTAGGGACCTACCTATTTGCGATAGCCAAGTCGACCAATGTCAATGATTTGCAAAATGCCTTGAAAACGCGAACTCTGATTTTTGACCGCGAAGAAAAAGAGGCAGGAGCCCTATCAGGTCAAAAAGGAACCTATGTTGAACTGACAGATATCAGTAAAGACTTGCAGAATGCTGTCGTCGCGACAGAGGACCGTTCCTTTTATAAAAATGATGGGATTAACTACGGTCGTTTCTTTCTAGCCATCCTTACAGCAGGCCGTTCTGGAGGGGGGTCCACCATCACTCAACAGTTGGCAAAAAATGCCTACCTTTCTCAGGACCAGACCGTTGAACGGAAGGCCAAGGAGTTTTTCCTTGCCTTAGAGTTAACAAAAAAATACAGCAAGGAGCAAATCCTTACTATGTACCTCAATAACGCCTACTTTGGAAATGGGGTATGGGGTGTTGAAGATGCGAGTAAGAAATATTTCGGTGTATCGGCTTCACAACTAACGCTTGATCAGGCGGCCACTCTAGCAGGGATGCTCAAGGGACCAGAATTGTATAATCCATTAAATTCTGTTGAAACTTCGACCAACCGTAGGGATACTGTTTTGCAAAATATGGTTGCAGCGGGCTATATTGATAAAAATCAAGAGACCGAAGCGGCTGGAGTAGATATGGCTTCACAACTGCAAGATAAGTATGAAGGCAAGGTTTCGGATTATCGTTACCCGTCCTATTTTGATGCAGTTGTTAACGAAGCGGTTTCCAAGTACAATCTCACAGAAGAAGAGATTGTCAACAATGGCTACCGAATCTACACAGAGCTTGACCAAAACTACCAAGCAAACATGCAGGTTATTTACGAAAACACTTCGCTATTTCCAACAGCAGAAGACGGAACGCATGCCGAATCAGGTAGTGTCGCTCTAGAACCCAAGACTGGTGGAGTGCGTGGAGTTGTTGGTCGTGTAGCTGGTGATGACAAACCAGGCTTTCGCAATTTCAACTATGCCACTCAGTCTAAGCGTAGCCCAGGCTCAACCATTAAACCTTTAGTCGTTTATACACCCGCAGTAGAAGCAGGATGGGCCTTGAATAAGCAACTGGATAATCATACGATGCAGTACAACAGTTATCAAGTAGACAACTATGCGGGTATTAAGACATCTCCAGAAGTACCTATGTATCAGGCCTTGGCGGAATCACTCAACCTGCCAGCTGTTGCGACTGTAAATGAATTAGGTATTGACAAAGCTTTTGACGCTGGGGAGAGATTTGGTTTGAATATGGAAAAAGTTGACCGAGTTCTTGGAGTTGCCCTTGGTGGAGGTGTGGAGACGAATCCTCTCCAGATGGCGCAAGCCTATGCAGCCTTTGCTAATGGGGGTTTAATGCCTGAAGCACATTTCATCACTCGTATTGAAAATGCCAGCGGTCAGGTCATCAAGAGTCATAAAAACTCCCAAAAACGAGTGATTGATAAGTCGGTAGCTGATAAAATGACCAGTATGATGCTAGGAACATTTACCAATGGTACAGGAATTAGTTCATCACCAGCGGATTACGTTATGGCTGGTAAAACAGGTACGACTGAAGCTGTTTTCAATCCAGAATATACCAGTGACCAGTGGGTGATTGGTTATACTCCGGATGTGGTCATCAGCCACTGGCTCGGCTTCCCAACAACAGATGAGAATCATTATTTAGCAGGTTCGACCTCAAATGGAGCAGCCCATGTCTTTAGAAGTATGGCTAATACCATTTTGCCATACACTCCAGGTAGTACTTTTACAGTTGAGAATGCTTATAAACAAAATGGGATTGAACCAGAAAATACGAAAAAGCAAGTTGTTGAAAATGAGACAAACCAGTCTGAAGACCCGATAGGAGATATTCGTAGTCGTGCACAAAATCTTGTAGATGAAGCAGGACGTGCGATTTCAGAAGCTAAAATAAAAGAAAAAGCCCAGACAATATGGGACTCAATCCTTAATCTATTTCGTTAAGAGGCTTGTCAAAGCCTAGGTTTCTTGTTATAATAGATAAGATGGAGGCGTTATGGCACTAAAAAAAGCAAGCCTAGCTTGTGCAGTTTGTGGTTCAAGGAATTACTCAATCAAAATTAGTGGGAACCCCAAGCCAACACGACTAGAAGTAAATAAATTTTGTAGACATTGTGGAAAATATACGACACATAGAGAAACGAGATAGGAGAGAACGATGGGTTTTATTAAGGATATTTTTAAACTTCTTAAAGAAACAACTTGGCCAACTCGCAAAGAAAGCTGGAGAGATTTTCGCTCTATTATGGAATACACAGCCTTCTTTGTGGTCATCATTTATATTTTTGACCAGTTGATTGTTTCAGGTTTGATTCGATTTATTAACATTTTTTAGAAGAAATGCGGAGAAGTTCTGCTAGCTTTCTTCTATATATGTATGAAAGGAAATATCATGGATAGTTTTGACAAGGGATGGTTTGTTCTACAAACTTATTCTGGCTATGAAAATAAGGTAAAAGAAAATCTATTGCAACGTGCGCAAACGTATAACATGTTAGATAATATTCTACGCGTTGAGATTCCAACACAAACCGTGCAAGTTGAGAAAAATGGAAAGAAAAAGGAAGTTGAAGAGAATCGCTTTCCAGGTTATGTCCTTGTAGAAATGGTCATGACCGATGAAGCATGGTTCGTCGTTCGAAACACACCTAACGTAACAGGATTCGTCGGCTCACACGGTAACAGATCAAAACCAACTCCACTTTTGGAACAAGAAATCCGTGATATTCTGGTTTCAATGGGACAAACTGTTCAAGAGTTCGATATTGATGTTGAAGTTGGCCAGACAGTCCGCATCATTGATGGCGCTTTTGCAGACTACACAGGGAAAATTACTGAAATTGATAACAACAAAGTGAAGATGATTATCTCTATGTTTGGTAATGATACGATTGCAGAAGTGAATCTCAACCAAATTGCAGAATTATAACCCCAGAGAGGCTTTGCCTCTCTTTTTATGTGCTGTTGAGGGAGGAAGAAGTATAAAATAGAGGAAGTAGACCCAGAGGCTCGCGCATTTTGCTAAACTAAATGCAGAAAGGAGAGGTCTATGAATCTAAAAGACTTATATGAAGAAAGCAAGGGAATCGTCCATAAGTGTCGCAAAGATTATCATTTGCATCTGTGGGAGAAAGAGGACTGGGATCAGGAAGGCATGTTATGTCTGTATGAGCTGGTGAGTCGCAACCCAGAGTTACTAGAGGGGGAGCGCCATCAACTATATGTTTGCTTTAAAACAAAATTTAGAAATCGTATTCTAGATTACATCCGTAAACAGGAAAGCCACAAGCGCCGTTTTGACAAAGAACCCTATGAAGAGGTGAGTGAGATCAGCCATCGTCTAGGAGAAAAAGGACTCAGGCTGGACGATTATTATCTCTTTCACGAACTTCTAAAGAATTACAAATCAAAACAGAGTATGGAAAAACAAGAATTAATAGACCGTCTCATGGGAGGGGAAGTCTTTAGAGGACGGAAAGCTCTCCTGAGAGAACTTTCCCTTATCTTTTCAGAATTTCGATAAAGAGGAAAAAAGTCCTTGACAAAGGTAAAAAAGTAGGTATAATAGAAAGAGTTGAAAAGCTCAAGGTCCGTTGGTCAAGGGGTTAAGACACCGCCTTTTCACGGCGGTAACACGGGTTCGAATCCCGTACGGACTATGGTGTATTGCGGTTAAA
>NZ_NCUI01000020.1:0-50995 GCF_002096435.1 Streptococcus oralis subsp. oralis | reverse complement strand
AAAACTGCAACACTTGCGAAACGTGATGAAGTCTTCACTTATAATGTGAAAACAAGTGTAGCGCAAGATGCGACAGCCTTCTCAGTCACAGATACCCTAGTGGACGTTCTTGAATTCGCAGGAACTTCAAGTGCTAAATTGAATGGTCAAGCTCTTGAAGCAAGTCAAATCAAGGTAGAAGGTCAAACGATTACCTTGACGCTTACAGAAGACCAAGTGAAAGCCAATGGCGGTCAAGCAGTTGAATTAACATTCGACGCGAAGATCAAAGCCGGCGCGAACTTGTCTGCTTACCTATCAGAAGATAAGACTGTGAAAGTTCCTAACAAGGCAGCTTACAAGGCAGATCTACCAAACAAACCAGGCTTTACGAAAGACTCTAACGAAGTTCCAGTAACGCCACCAACACCAGAAGAGCCAGAGATCAAGAAAGATGTGAACGGCAAAGAATCTGCAACACTTGCGAAACGTGATGAAGTCTTCACATACAACGTGAAAACAAGTGTAGCGCAAGATGCGACAGCCTTCTCAGTCACAGATACACTAGTAGACGTTCTTGAATTCGCAGGAACTTCAAGTGCTAAATTGAATGGTCAAGCTCTTGAAGCAAGCCAAATCAAGGTAGAAGGACAAACCATTACCTTGACCCTTACCGAGGAACAAGTGAAAGCCAATGGCGGTCAAGCTGTTGAATTAACATTCGACGCGAAGATCAAAGCTGGCGCAAACTTGTCTGCTTACCTATCAGAAGATAAGACTGTGAAAGTTCCTAACAAGGCAGCTTACAAGGCAGATCTTCCAAACAAACCAGGCTTTACGAAAGACTCTAACGAAGTCCCAGTAACGCCACCAACACCAGAAGAGCCAGAGATCAAGAAAGATGTGAACGGCAAAGAAGCTGCAACACTTGCGAAACGTGATGAAGTCTTCACATACAACGTGAAAACAAGTGTAGCGCAAGATGCGACAGCCTTCTCAGTCACAGATACACTAGTAGACGTTCTTGAATTCGCAGGAACTTCAAGTGCTAAATTGAATGGTCAAGCTCTTGATGCAAGCCAAATCAAGGTAGAAGGACAAACCATTACCTTGACCCTTACAGAGGACCAAGTGAAAGCCAATGGCGGTCAAGCCGTTGAATTAACATTCGACGCGAAGATCAAAGCCGGCGCAAACTTGTCTGCTTACCTATCAGAAGATAAGACTGTGAAAGTTCCTAACAAGGCAGCTTACAAGGCAGATCTTCCAAACAAACCAGGCTTTACGAAAGACTCTAATGAAGTTCCAGTAACGCCACCAACACCAGAAGAGCCAGAAATCAAGAAAGATGTGAACGGCAAAGAAGCTGAAACTCTTGACAAACGTGACCAAGTCTTCACATACAATGTGAAAACAAGTGTAGCGCAAGATGCGACAGCCTTCAGCGTAACCGATAAGATCGAAGATGTTCTTGAGTTCGCAGGTAAATCAAGTGCGACCTTGAATGGTCAAGCTCTTGATGCAAGTCAAATCAAGGTAGAAGGACAAACCATTACCTTGACCCTTACCGAGGAACAAGTGAAAGCCAATGGCGGTCAAGCTGTTGAATTGAGCTTCACTGCTAAGATTAAAGCGGGAGCTGATTTGACTCCATATCTAACAGATCGTGGATTCACTGTTCCAAATACGGCTTCTTATGATGCAAACATTCCAAATAGACCAGGGCTACACAAAGATTCGAATAAAGTTCCGGTTATCGTTCCAAAAGAACCAGAACCAGAAATTACGAAGAAAATCAACCGTACCTTGGACCACTTGGATGTTGAATACGATTCACCTTACATGTACAATGTCAATACAGCTTTACCAAAAGATATTGATAAGTACAAAGAGTTTATCGTAACGGATACACTTGAATCTGTTTTGGCAATCGCTGATACGCCAGTAGCCTATGTGGACGGTCGTGATGCAAATGGAGCTCTTGAAACAAGTGTTGAAGGAAACACTGTCACTGTAAAAGTGAAAGATTTCGCTCGACTAAAAGGCTTCAAAGAGATTCAATTGTACATCCCAGCTAAACTCAAAGCGCATAGCGATTTGACTCCTTATAAGGATCAATTGGTACCAAACAAAGCAAGTGTTAACTTCAAGGATGCCAATAGTCAATCTGGCAGCAAGGAATCAAAACCGGTAACGGTGAAACCGCGTGACCCAGAAAAACCAACAGATCCAACACCAGGTGAACCAGCTAAGTCTGTTGGGCCAGAAGATGGATCTAAACCTGATAAAGAATACCACTTGCCAAACGCTTTAGATACCTTCCGATTCGATATCACTACACCGATCCCAACAGATCCAGTAGATGAAAACGGAAATGCTAAGAAGGATCAATATGGTCGTCTTATCAAGACAGACTTGACTAGCTTTACGATCACGGATAAAATCGATTCAGTCTTGAAAGTCAACAAAGACCGTATCGCTCTTAAAGTTGAAAATGCTCAGTTTGACAAGATCAAAGCAGCTCTTCAAGCTCAACTTGAACAGTCTGAGAAAGAACTCAAAGCTTTGACAGGTAAGTCAACTGATGAGACTTCAACAGAGGCTAACAAGAAGGAAGATTTGAAAGCGGCGGAAGCGAAAGTAGCTGAATTGAAAGCGAAGTTGGAAGCAGCTAAGGCAGCACAACCAGCTAAACCAGCTGAAACTACAACACCAGCTACTCCAGCAACAGCTACTGAAGAAACAACTCCAGCTATATCTGATTTTTCTGCAACAGAAGATAAGAAACCTGCAACTAGCGAGCCAAGTCAAGATCTTGCAAGCTTGGAAGCAGAGTTGAAAGCAGCTGAAGAAAACTTGGCTAAACTTCAAGCACCAGCAGAGAAAGAAGCAGAATTAGCACCAGCTGATAAGAAACAACAACAAGAGAAACTTGAAAATGAAATCAAGAAACTAAAAGAAGCTCAAACTAAGCTTCAAGCAGCTATTGATAAATTGAGTAAGTTTTCAAATGATCGTGGTGAATTAGTAGGTAAAGAATTGGAAGCAATTGCTACTGTTACTTACGATGAAACTGAAAATCTTGTGACTCTTGAAATCAGCGACAAGGATGTTCTTGAAGCCTTGAAGGGAAGTACTGTACGTCTTGTACTTTACACTAACTTCAAAGAAGGAACAGATTTTACACAATTCGCTGCTGGTGTACCAAATACAGCTAAAGTAAGCTTTAACCATAATCCAAATCCAAAGCCTACCAACAAAGTTGTGGTGTTCCCACCAACACCACCAACACCAGAAAAACCACAAACTCCGCCACCAGGTGGAACCGTTCCTCCTGCAGAACCTAAGAAAACATTGCCAAATACAGGTTCTGAAGCATCTTCAATCTTTGGAGTACTTGCTGCCCTAGCTCTAGGACTTGCTGGACTTCTAGTTTGGAAGCGTAAAGCTGAACGTTAGTATCATATAGTAAGAGGAGAGTAGAAATATTTCCTCTCTTCCTTACTATATATTAAATGAATTAAGGGAAAAAGAATGAGTAGAAAAAAATTATTAAAGTTAGGGATTTCAATACTTGCTTTAAACGCTCTTGGAGTAGCAACGTATCATGTAGCTCCAGATTTATATCAAATTCCAACAGTGCATGCAGAAGAAACACCGGCGGAAGATGAAGAAATTCCAGATGGAGCAGAGCGAAACATTGCGCTTAAATTCAAAAGAATGCTTGATAATGTAGAGGCTTTCATTGCTGACTATAAAGCTAATCCTAATGATGAAGACAACAAAGCTGGATTAGAAGATAGCTTGGCGGAAGCTACTGACTACCTTCCTATCGCAAAGAAGGCAATGAAGAGTCCAGAAGGTCAAAAAGGTTTTGTGGCATATGAAGCTCGCTACAATGAGTTGAAAGCCAAGGTTGAAGCTTTGTTGGCCGGTAAGACGGAACAACCAGCGGAACCAAAAGTTGAGCATCAAGAAATCACTACAACAGAAGAGATTCCTTATGCATCTCGTACCGAAAACAATGCCGATCTTGCAGAAGGTACTCGCAACGTGAAACAAGCGGGTGTTAAAGGTACTAAGACCATTACTTGGGATATCACACTGACAGATGGTAAAGAAACGGCTCGTACTAAGAAAAGCGAGAAAGTTACCAAAGAACCAGTAGAAGAAATCATCGAAGTTGGAACTAAGAAAACAGGTGTAGAAACCAAAGAAACAGTGACTGTAGAGGAAAAAGTTGCTTTCAAAGAAGAAACGAAAGTAGACCCAGCACTGGATAAAGGTCAAACGCGTGTTGAAGAAGGTGAAGAAGGTATCGATGAAGTCACTTATGAAGTGACAAAAGTGGATGGTGTTGAAAAATCTCGTAAAGAAGTTTCACGCAAGACCAAGAAAGCAGCCAAAAACAAGATTACTTATACCGGTTCAAAAGCAGTTGTAACGACTAAGGAAGTAACCAAAACTGAAGAAGTGGCCTTCCAGACTCGTGAGGTTGAAAATGCACTCTTAGCTGAAGGTGTTCGCCGAGTGAAGACAGCTGGTCAAAAGGGTCTTCGTACCATTGTTGAAACAGTGACTTACAGAGATGGTGTTGAAACAGGTCGTGTTGAGAAATCAAACACAATCACTACTCCAGCAGTAGACGAAGTTGTCGAAGTTGGAACTAAGAAAGTAGTAGCCCCAGTTGTAACGACTAAGGAAGAGACCAAGACAGAAGAAGTTGCTTTCCAAACTAAGGAAGTAACAAATCCAGATCTTCCAGAAGGAACTCGCCGAGTGAAAACAGCTGGCCAAAAAGGTGTTCGTACCATTGTTTACACAGTCACTTACACAGACGGCGTTGAAACAGGTCGAGTTGAGAAATCAAACACAATCACCACTCCAGCAGTAGACGAAGTTGTCGAAGTTGGAACTAAGAAAGTAGTAGCCCCAGTTGTAACGACTAAGGAAGAGACCAAGACAGAAGATGTTGCCTTCCAAGTCAAAGAAGTGCAGAACGCAGACCTTCCAGAAGGAAGTCGTCAAGTGAAAGCTGCTGGTAAGAAGGGTGTCCGCACCATTGTTTATACAGTGACTTACACAGACGGCGTTGAAACAGGTCGCGAAGTGAAATCAAACACAATCACCACTCCAGCAGTAGATGAGATTGTTGAAGTTGGAACTAAGAAAGCAGCAGTTGTAACGACTAAGGAAGAGACCAAGACAGAAGATGTTGCCTTCCAAGTCAAAGAAGTGCAGAACGCAGACCTTCCAGAAGGAAGACGTCAAGTGAAAGTTGCTGGTAAGAAGGGTGTTCGCACCATTGTTTATACAGTGACTTACACAGATGGCGTTGAAACAGGTCGTGTTGAGAAATCAAACACAATCACTACTCCAGCAGTAGATGAGATTGTCGAAGTTGGAACTAAGAAAGATACTGCAACAACAGGGAACCGAGCTGAAAACACTAAGAAAGAAGAAACTGCAAGCCAAGATAAGAAAGTGCTACCAAGCACAGGTACAGCTTCTACCAGTCTTCTTTCAATGATTGGTTTATTTATCGCCGGTCTAGTCGGCTTTGTCGTTCGTAAGAAAGACTAAGGCTCTCTAATGTACAAAAGCATCTTTTGTACCAGAAATACTAAAAAGAACCCAGAATTTATTCTTGGGTTCTTTTTTATAAAAAATTAAATATATTAATGTTTATGTATAGCTTGAGTACGTTATGAAACTCATGGAGTGATAATAGGTTCAACAATAAAACGGCTATTTACATAGTGTAAATGCCTGTTCTGAAATTTTGATATTTTAATTATTCTCACCGAAAATTGACAGTCTGGAAATACAAAATAATAAATTTTTATCTATAATCTACTTTTAATTGCCCCCTTTTTGTGTTAGAATGAGGTGAACATTTCTTTTTAAAATGATTGTATACAAATCATTTTTAGTTTGGAGGTACATTATGAAATGGAGAAGAGGCATGAAAGTGCCGTTTTCTACTAATTTAGGTAGAAAAACAAAGGCTTATATCGGCCTGGTCGTTTTACTTTTTTCTATTTTTCTTCTTCCGGTTCAGTCTTATGCTGCATTAGAAGAGATTAAAAATGGAACGGATATCTCTACCTTGGATATTCGTAAGTTTAATTTAAATATTAACAATGCTAGTGTTTTATCTAAATCACAGTCTGTTGATCAGTTTCATCTATCGAATCCTCATTATGAATATCTAAGTGGGGGTGCTTATCCAGGTGAGATGGAAAACTTTACTCTCAAAGTAGATAAAAGTAAAAAGCAAGATCAAGTTTTTGAAAATCCTTTATCTCTAAAATTCACAAATATTGGTAACGTTCACGGTAAGCAAGTAGATGCTTATTTAAAATTTAATAAGGTAACTCTTCACTATCTAAATACTGCTCAAGCAGAGTCTGAAATGAATAGTGCTCAAAAATCTACTGTCGAATTTTTCTCAATTTCTGAATTATGGGAAAGTAGTGCTTTCGAAATTGGGAATGTTCCTTATGTGGATGCGAATCATGACTACATCATGAATAAAGCGTTTTGGATTGATGCTGATGTTACAGCAGAAATTCGTTATGCTGATGGAACAGAAACAGACTTGAAATTGGTCATGAAACCAACAGATATTGATGCAATTGATGCAAACAATTTGAAGGAAACTTTCTATGTAAAAAACTATAAGAATGATGTGAACCTTCGATTAATGAACAATGCCAATGTCTTGCAACAGGAAGAAACAAGTGACCGTACTTCATGGATTGCCACTCAAATAACGGGAGGTAGTTACTATGAAAACAATGTTTCAGGTTTAGCGCTTCGTTCAAATAGTAACAGCATGAATTTTGGTTATTCATCTACGGAAACCTGTTCTGCTGTATTTGGATTGTATGTTGAAAAGCTTGACCCAAGTCCAGTTCTCGAGGTGGAACCAACTGAGATTCCAGCTAAAGAGGGGCAGGATGTAACTTATAAGGCTACTTTTAAAGTTCCGGTTCCAGGTAAAGACCTTTTAGCAGCTCCATCATCTATTGAAATGGTTCAAAATTTTGATGATCGCTTGGACTATAAAGAACTTAAAGTTGAATCAGGTGGAGTGACTCTGCAAGAAGGACGTGACTATACGATCGAGAAGTCAGGTCAAACAGTTACTGTTAAAATGACACCTGAATACATAAAATCAAATTCTGCTGCTGAGATTATTATCACTTATAAAACAGCTACCAACAAAAAAGTGGAAGAAAAAGGACCTGAAAAAATTAACAATACTGTAACCTTGCATGTTGATAACTTATCAGCTCCTTCTAATCAGGTGAGCACTGCTCTTCTTTACGAAAAACACCATGAATTTGTCAGTGGAACTCCAGGTAAAGAGTTGCCACAAGAAGTGAAAGACTTGCTTCCAGCAACAGAAAAGAATTTACCTAATGGCAGTCAAGTAACGCCAACACAACCAAGTCAAACGGAAGTTAAGACAACTGAAGGCACATGGAGCTTCAAGTCCTACAACAAGACATCTGAAACCATCAATGGAGCAGACGCACACTTCGTAGGTACTTGGGAATTCACCCCAGCGCCAACCTACAAGGCAACACATGAGTTTGTCAGCGGAACTCCAGGTAAAGAACTTCCACAAGAAATAAAAGCCCTACTTCCAGCAGACCAAACAGACTTGAGAGATGGCAGTCAAGCAACGCCAACGCAACCAAGTCAAACAGAGGTTAAGACCGCGGAAGGTACATGGAGCTTCAAGTCCTATGACAAGACATCTGAAACCATCAATGGAGCAGACGCACACTTTGTAGGAGCCTGGGAATTCACTCCAGCGCCAACTTACAAGGCGACGCACGAGTTTGTCAGTGGAACCCCGGGCAAAGAGCTTCCACAAGAAGTGAAAACCCTACTTCCAGCAGACCAAACAGACTTGAAAGATGGTAGCCAAGCAACGCCAACGCAACCAAGTCAAACAGAAGTTAAGACCGCGGAAGGTACATGGAGCTTCAAGTCCTATGACAAGACATCTGAAACCATCAATGGAGCAGACGCACACTTTGTAGGAGCCTGGGAATTCACTTCAGCGCCAACTTACAAGGCGACGCACGAGTTTGTCAGTGGAACCCCGGGCAAAGAGCTTCCACAAGAAGTGAAAACCCTACTTCCAGCAGACCAAACAGACTTGAAAGATGGTAGCCAAGCAACGCCAATGCAACCAAGTCAAACAGAGGTTAAGACCACGGAAGGCACTTGGAGCTTCAAGTCCTACAATAAGACATCGGAAACCATCAATGGAGCAGACGCACACTTCGTAGGAGCCTGGGAATTCACCCCAGCGCCAACCTACAAGGCAACACACGAATTTGTCAGCGGAACCCCAGGTAAAGAACTTCCACAAGAAGTGAAAGCCTTGCTTCCAGCAGACCAAACAAACTTGAAAGATGGCAGTCAAGCAACGCCAACGCAACCAAGTCAAACAGAAGTGAAGACATCAGAAGGTACATGGAGCTTCAAGTCCTACGATAAGACTTCTGAAACTATTAATGGAGCAGATGTTAAGTTTGTAGGCACATGGGAATTCACCCCAGCGCCAACCTACAAGGCGACACACGAGTTTGTCAGTGGAACTCCAGGAAAAGAGCTTCCACAAGAAGTAAAAACCTTGCTTCCAGCAGACCAAACAAACTTGAAAGACGGTAGTCAAGCGACTCCGACACAACCAAGTCAAACAGAAGTGAAGACAGCAGAAGGCACATGGAGCTTCAAGTCCTATGACAAGTCATCAGAAACCATCAATGGAGCGGATGCCCACTTCGTCGGTACTTGGGAATTTACCCCAGCACCAACTTACAAGGCAACACATGAATTTGTCAGCGGAACTCCAGGAAAAGATATTCCACAAGAAGTAAAAGCCTTGCTTCCGTCAGACCAAACAGACTTGAAAGACGGTAGTCAAGCGACTCCGACCCAACCAAGTCAAACAGAAGTGAAGACAGCAGAAGGCACATGGAGCTTCAAGTCCTACGACAAGACTTCAGAGACTGTCAACGGTTCAGATGTTAAGTTTGTAGGAACATGGGAATTTACAGCGAGCCCAGCACCAACAGTGACTCATAAAGCAGTTCACGAGTTTGTCAGCGGAACTCCAGGAAAAGAACTTCCACAAGAAGTAAAAACTCTGCTTCCAGCAGACCAAACAGACTTGAAAGATGGCAACCAAGTAACTCCAACGCAACCAAGTCAAACAGAGGTTAAGACAGCAGAAGGCACATGGAGCTTCAAGTCTTATGACAAGACATCTGAAACAATTAATGGATCAGATGTTAAGTTTATAGGTACATGGGAATTTACAGCAACTCCAGTTCCAACAGTGACTCATAAAGCAGTTCACGAGTTTGTCAGCGGAACTCCAGGTAAAGAACTTCCACAAGAAGTGAAAGCCTTGCTTCCAGCAGACCAAACAAACTTGAAAGATGGCAGCCAAGCAACGCCAACGAAACCAAGTCAAACAGAAGTGAAGACAGCAGAAGGCACATGGAGCTTCAAGTCCTACGATAAGACATCGGAAACCATTAATGGAGCAGATGTTAAGTTTATAGGTACATGGGAATTTACAGCAACTCCAGTTCCAACAGTGACTCATAAAGCAGTTCACGAGTTTGTTAGCGGAACTCCAGGTAAAGAACTTCCACAAGAAGTGAAAGCCTTGCTTCCAGCAGACCAAACAAACTTGAAAGATGGCAGCAAAGTAACGCCAACGCAACCAAGTCAAACAGAAGTGAAGACGGCAGAAGGTACATGGAGCTTCAAGTCATACGACAAGACTTCAGAGACCGTCAACGGTTCAGATGTTAAGTTTGTAGGGACATGGGAATTTACGGCGAGCCCAGCACCAACAGTGACTCATAAAGCAGTTCATGAGTTTGTCAGCGGAACTCCAGGTAAAGAGCTTCCACAAGAAGTGAAAACCTTGCTTCCATCAGATCAAACAGACTTGAAAGATGGTAGCCAAGCGACTCCGACGCAACCAAGTCAAACAGAAGTTAAGACAGCAGAAGGTACATGGAGCTTTAAGTCTTATGACAAGGCATCAGAAACCATCAATGGAGCGGATGCCCACTTCGTCGGTACTTGGGAATTTACCCCGGCAACAAATAAAGATTCTGGAAATAATAGCAAACCAGAAGAAGGAAGTAGTCAAACTAAGGCCTTGTTACCAAACACAGGCTCAGCAGTATCTGGTCTTCTTTCAATCATCGGTCTTGCCTTTGCAAGCCTAGCCGCTTTTATCCTTCGCAAGAAAGATTAAGTCATTCTTAATACATAAGAAATTGACTTCTTAATTCCAAAGTCTAAGAAGAGAGAACGAGAAATCGTTCTCTCTTTTTCTTGCATTTTATATCGAACTGTGATATATTTTATATAACGAAGTGCGATGTATCGAATTAAATAGGAGGTGGGGTTAAATGGAATTGACGGATAAGATTCGTCGTGTTTACCTTCCGATGACGGAAACAGGATTTTATATCTTGTTCTGTCTACAAAAGGAACGTCATGGTTATAGTATTACACAAAAGGTCAAGGAGATGACAGATTCACAAGTTTTGATTAGTCCTGGAACTATGTATGGAACCTTGTCAAAAATGGAAAAGGATGGCTTGATCTCCTTTGTCCGAGAGGAGGAAAAACGGAAAATCTATCAGATAACAGATTTGGGACGAAAGGTTTTGGAGATTGAATTGAAACGTATTGAACGGCTCTATAGAAACAGTCGGGAGGAAGGATGATGGAAAAGAAAATTGTTTACCGAATTTTTACAATTGCGGATTATGAGAGTGAGGCTCTATACTTTAGAGAAATGCATGCTGAGGGCTGGAAACTTAGGAAAGTAAGCTATTCTATCTTATTGTTTGTAGTCAAGTATACCTTTGAAAAGTGTCAGCCTGAGCAGGTGTCTTATCAGTTGGATTTTTACCCGATGGAAAAATCAGAGAGATCCTCCTATTTACAACTATTTAAAGATTGTGGTTGGGAGCATATTACAGACTTTAATAGTTTTTCCTATTTTAGAAAAGCACATTCTGAAATTGAATCGGATGCAGAGTTTGAAATCTATAATGATGCTGCTGGGAAGTTAGCTATGGTTAATCGCATTTTAAGACTGCGGCTAGTACCTGTTTTACTTTTGCTAGCCATACATATACCATTCTTACTTAAATTGCTCAATAGAAGTAATGCGTATGGTCTATGGAGTTTTCTTGCGGTCGGGCTAGATATTTTCTTGTCTTTAATCCTTTTGTTAATAGTTGCCTATATTAGCTGGAAGTTATGGCATAAAAAGAAGGAATTATCAGATTTATGATAAGGTAGGTATGCTCAAATTGGAGGGAAAGTCATGATAAATAAAAAGCAATTTAGGATTTTCACCATTGTTGATTTGGACAAGGAAGAAGAATATTTACATGAGATGCACTTGAAAGGTTGGAGATATAGAACTAGTCGTTTTGGTTTTTTCTATTTTGACCAATGTCAACCGGACGATGTCATCTACCATATCTATGATTCTAGATTTCTTAAAAAGTATAAGCATGAACTACAAGATTTTAGAAATAGCGGTTGGGAATTGATAGAAACAGGTTTTTGTTCAATTCTTCGTAAACCAACTTCTGATATCCTTTCAGAGGAGAAAGTCTATATGAGTAAGGATCTTAGATGGGAAGTTATGCAGTCTAGACTTCGTTCCTGTATAGCCACTTTTTCAGGTGGTCTCGTTGTTTGCATGAGTTTGTATCGAGAAAACTTGTCTCAGTCTTTCTTTATTATTTTCGTTTTATACACTTATTTAATTTCTTATCTAATCTACGGGTTTTTCAGACTTAAAAGGAAATACCAAGTAGATGAGAAGTAAGATTCTAGGTCTTCAGACTGATTTTTAGCACTCTTGGTAAAAGAGTGCTAATTTTTTGAGTTTTTGTCTTGACATTCTCTTCTAAGGGTGTATAATAGAATCATGAGTTAGCACTTGGATACATAGAGTGCTAATCGATCGGACAGAGAGGAGTGATGAGATGGTTACAGAGCGTCAGCAGGATATTTTAAATCTGATTATTGACATCTTTACCAAAACGCACGAACCTGTCGGATCCAAGGCGCTACAAGAGTCTATCAATTCTAGTAGTGCTACCATTCGTAATGACATGGCGGCTTTAGAGAAGCAGGGTTTGCTTGAGAAGGCTCATACCTCAAGCGGTCGGATGCCAAGTATTGCTGGTTTTCAGTACTATGTGAAACACTCGCTGGCTTTTGACCGACTGGCTGAAAATGAGGTATACGAGATTGTCAAAGCCTTTGATCAGGAATTCTTCAAACTGGAGGATATTCTGCAAGAGGCTGCTAATCTACTGACGGACCTGAGTGGCTGTACGGTAGTAGCACTGGATGTTGAGCCGAGCAGGCAACGGTTGACGGCCTTCGATATCGTTGTTTTGGGACAACATACAGCCTTGGCAGTATTTACCCTAGACGAGTCCCGAACGGTTACCAGTCAATTTCTGATTCCAAGGAACTTCTTGCAGGAAGATTTAAATCGCCTCAAGACCTTGATTCAAGAACGTTTCCTCGGTCACACCGTTCTGGATATTCACTACAAGATTCGGACGGAGATTCCGCAGATTATCCAGCGTTACTTTACGACAACGGACAATGTCATGGATCTCTTTGAACACATTTTTAAAGAAATGTTCAATGAAAACATTGTGGTATCGGGCAAAGTCAATCTCTTGAATTTTGCTAATCTAGCGGCCTATCAGTTCTTTGACCAACCGCAAAAGGTGGCCCTAGAGATTCGTGAAAGTCTGCATGAAGATCAGATGCAAAATGTTCGTGTTGCGGACAGTCAAGAGTCTTGTCTAGCAGACCTAGCGGTGATTAGCAGTAAATTTCTCATTCCTTATCGAGGTTTTGGAATTCTAGCGATTATCGGTCCGGTCAATCTGGATTATCAGCAATTGGTCAACCAAGTCAATGTGGTCAATCGTGTTTTGACGATGAAGTTGACAGATTTTTATCGCTACCTCAGCAGTAATCATTACGAAGTAAATTAATTTTGAAATCATTAAAGGAGGCGAAAATGGCCCAAGATAAAAAAAACGAAGAAATGAAAGAAGAGGAAGTTGTGGAAACAACTGAAGAAACAACTCCTGAGAAGTCTGAGTTGGACTTGGCAAATGAACGTGCAGATGAGTTCGAAAACAAATACCTTCGCGCTCATGCAGAAATGCAAAATATTCAACGCCGTGCCAATGAAGAACGTCAAAACTTGCAACGTTATCGTAGCCAAGACCTGGCAAAAGCAATCTTACCATCGCTCGACAACTTAGAACGTGCACTTGCAGTTGAAGGTTTGACAGATGATGTGAAGAAGGGCTTGGAAATGGTCCAAGAAAGTTTGGTACATGCCTTAAAAGAAGAAGGGATTGAAGAAATTCCAGCTGACGGCGGATTTGACCATAACTATCACATGGCCATCCAAACTCTCCCAGCAGACGATGAACACCCAGCAGATACCATCGCACAAGTCTTCCAAAAAGGCTATAAACTCCATGACCGCATCCTACGCCCAGCCATGGTGGTAGTGTATAATTAGAGAGAGATAGATGGAACAAATAATAAATTTATTAATCCAATTGGTAAAGGAATATGGACTAGTAACGGTAATACTTCTAATAGCTGTAGTGTTATTATGGTTATTGATTATTTATCCAGTTTTACGACTCTTTTGGGGGTTCTTAAAAAATCTTTTTACAACTAGAAAACGAGCTTCAAAAAACAATTGGAATTATCAAAGTCAGAAAACAGTTTTTAAACTTGAACGAACTGAGAAAAAAAGGCTGGAATATTTTGAAGGGCTTGAACAATGGGATGAAATCATTCTAAAAGGTGGCAGTGTTTATGAAATTAATCATAAAACTTATCCAAATAGAACTTTGAAACAGAAAATTTTAGAGTGGGATAAAGTGGTGATTGTTATTACATTGACGCCTAAAAAATAAAAACCTGTCCGAAACGACAATAAACTATGAAGAAAGATAAGAAATTGTTCAGCTTTGCAATAGTGAGCGAAGTAAACAAAAGACGATACTCTTCGCCGTGGCGCTATTTGCGCAAACTTTGAGACCATAGGCTCAAAGTTTAGTCAAAGAGATTGACGAGTCAAGCTCTGACGGCGCCGCCACCTAAGAAGAGTATCAAAAAGAAAAATAGAAAATTAACTAACAAGGAGAAAAACACATGTCTAAAATTATCGGTATTGACTTAGGTACAACAAACTCAGCAGTTGCAGTTCTTGAAGGAACTGAATCAAAAATCATCGCAAACCCAGAAGGAAACCGTACAACTCCATCTGTAGTCTCATTCAAAAACGGCGAAATCATCGTTGGTGACGCTGCGAAACGTCAAGCAGTTACAAATCCAGATACAGTTATCTCTATCAAATCTAAAATGGGAACTTCTGAAAAAGTTTCTGCTAACGGAAAAGAATACACTCCACAAGAAATCTCAGCTATGATTCTTCAATACTTGAAAGGTTATGCTGAAGACTACCTTGGCGAAAAAGTAACTAAAGCAGTCATCACAGTTCCTGCTTACTTCAACGACGCTCAACGTCAAGCAACAAAAGACGCTGGTAAAATCGCTGGTCTTGAAGTAGAACGTATCGTCAACGAACCAACTGCAGCCGCTCTTGCTTACGGTTTGGACAAGACCGACAAAGAAGAAAAAATCTTGGTATTTGACCTTGGTGGTGGTACATTCGACGTTTCTATCCTTGAATTGGGTGACGGTGTCTTCGACGTATTGTCAACTGCAGGGGACAACAAACTTGGTGGTGACGACTTTGACCAAAAAATCATCGACCACTTGGTAGCAGAATTCAAGAAAGAAAACGGTATTGACTTGTCTACTGACAAGATGGCAATGCAACGTTTGAAAGATGCAGCTGAAAAAGCTAAGAAAGACCTTTCTGGTGTAACTTCAACTCAAATCAGCTTGCCATTTATCACTGCTGGTGAAGCTGGACCTCTTCACTTGGAAATGACTTTGACTCGTGCTAAATTTGACGATTTGACTCGTGATCTTGTAGAACGTACAAAAGTTCCAGTTCGTCAAGCCCTTTCAGATGCAGGTTTGAGCTTGTCAGAAATCGACGAAGTGATCCTTGTTGGTGGTTCAACTCGTATCCCAGCCGTTGTAGAAGCTGTTAAGGCTGAAACTGGTAAAGAACCAAACAAATCAGTAAATCCTGACGAAGTAGTTGCTATGGGTGCTGCGATCCAAGGTGGTGTCATCACTGGTGATGTCAAAGACGTTGTCCTTCTTGACGTAACACCATTGTCACTTGGTATCGAAACAATGGGTGGTGTCTTCACAAAACTCATCGACCGTAACACAACAATTCCAACATCTAAATCACAAGTCTTCTCAACTGCAGCAGACAACCAACCAGCAGTTGATATCCACGTTCTTCAAGGTGAACGCCCAATGGCAGCAGATAACAAGACTCTTGGACGTTTCCAATTGACAGATATCCCAGCTGCACCTCGTGGAATTCCTCAAATCGAAGTAACATTTGATATCGACAAGAACGGTATCGTGTCTGTTAAGGCTAAAGATCTTGGAACTCAAAAAGAACAAACTATTGTTATCCAATCAAACTCAGGTTTGACTGATGAAGAAATCGACCGCATGATGAAAGATGCAGAAGCAAACGCTGAAGCAGATAAGAAACGTAAAGAAGAAGTAGACCTTCGTAACGAAGTAGACCAAGCTATCTTCGCAACTGAAAAGACTATCAAGGAAACTGAAGGAAAAGGTTTCGACGCAGAACGTGACGCTGCCCAAGCTGCCCTTGATGATCTTAAGAAAGCTCAAGAAGGCAACAACTTGGACGATATGAAAGCAAAACTTGAAGCATTGAACGAAAAAGCTCAAGGCCTTGCGGTTAAACTCTACGAACAAGCCGCAGCAGCCCAACAAGCTCAAGCAGGAGCAGAAGGCGCGCAAGCAACAGGAAACGCAGGCGATGACGTTGTAGACGGAGAGTTTACTGAGAAGTAAGATGCAAAGCCCGTTAAAACCTCACAGTGAAAATAGGAAATCTGACGCAGAAACTTTAGTTTCTAGGAAGATTTGCACCTAAAGGTAGCCATATCTGTAGTTCGCTAAAGCGAAAACAGCTACGTCTCTTTTTCACCAAGAGGTTAGGGCGTGCTCGATTTAGCATTACTAGTTTGATTTTTAAAACTCGAATGTCGTAATGATAAGAAGAAATCCAGAGGTTGCAACCCAGCCTCTGTTTTTCGATAAAAAGGGGTTAAACCCAATTTATTTGAGTTTTTATCATCAATATGAAAGAAAGGAATTGAACCCGAACTAGATTGAGGTTTCGTTCCGCAATATTAACAGAAAGGAATAAGGGTGTTCGTAATTGAACTCGAGCGGAAAGCTTGGAAATTAGATAAACCTCTTAAGAAATCAGGATTTCTTGTCGGTTTCCTAAATTTCAGTCGCTTTCTGTTCGCTCTTAGTATCTTGAATTATGAACAATACTGAATTTTATGATCGTCTGGGGGTGTCAAAAAACGCTTCGGCAGACGAGATCAAAAAGGCTTATCGTAAGCTTTCAAAAAAATATCACCCAGATATCAACAAGGAGCCTGGCGCTGAGGAAAAATACAAGGAAGTTCAAGAAGCCTATGAGACTTTGAGTGACGACCAAAAACGTGCGGCCTACGACCAATATGGTGCTGCAGGTGCTAACGGTGGCTTTGGTGGTGCCGGTGGTTTCGGTGGCTTTGACGGAGCAGGTGGCTTCGGTGGTTTTGAAGATATCTTTTCAAGTTTTTTCGGGGGAGGCGGTGCTTCACGCAATCCAAACGCTCCTCGTCAAGGGGATGATCTCCAGTACCGTGTGAACTTGACCTTTGAAGAAGCTATCTTCGGAACAGAAAAGGAAGTTAAGTACAACCGTGAAGCAAGCTGTCGTACATGTAATGGATCTGGTGCTAAGCCAGGGACAAGTCCAGTCACTTGTGGACGCTGTCATGGTGCTGGTGTTATTAACGTTGATACGCAGACTCCTCTTGGTATGATGCGCCGTCAAGTAACCTGTGATGTCTGTCATGGTCGTGGAAAAGAAATCAAAGATCCATGTACAACTTGTCACGGAACAGGTCATGAAAAACAAGCTCATAGCGTACATGTGAAGATCCCTGCTGGTGTGGAAACAGGCCAACAAATCCGCCTAGCTGGTCAAGGTGAAGCAGGCTTTAACGGTGGACCTTATGGTGACTTGTATGTAGTAGTTTCTGTGGAAGCTAGCGATAAGTTTGAACGTGAAGGAACAACTATTTTCTACAAGTTAAATCTTAATATTGTCCAAGCTACTCTTGGAGATACTGTAGAAATTCCAACTGTTCATGGAGATGTTGAATTGGTTATCCCAGAAGGAACTCAGACTGGCAAGAAATTCCGTCTACGTGGCAAGGGAGCACCGAGCCTTCGTGGCGGTGCTGTTGGTGACCAATACGTTACTGTCAATGTCGTGACTCCGACAGGTTTGAACGACCGCCAAAAAGCAGCGCTTAAAGAATTCGCAGCTGCAGGCGACTTGAAAGTCAATCCAAAGAAAAAAGGCTTCTTTGACCATATTAAAGATGCCTTTGAAGGAGAATAAAGTAAAAAGAGCCGATTGGCTCTTTTTTTGTATAATCTTGGAAAATTTAGCATCGAGCAATCACTCTCCAATTAGTCTACTATTTATACTTTTGAGTGAGCAAGCCAGCAGTATCCATCTCCTGAATGAGTTGCTTGAATTCCTCTTCCTTTCCAGGCTTAACGGTGACGGTATCAATGCGCTTAATCGCCGAATTATCCTGAATATCTACTAAGGTCAAAGCTTTTTCATAGAATGCGATTCCCTTTTTAAAACTTTCCTGATTATTCCAAAAGAGAAGTGAGTAATTAGGGTTAAATTTCTTTCCTTTTTCTTGGAAATACTTCTCGCCCTCCTTCTCTAAAAACTGAAATAAACCATGATTGAACAAGTTATCCCCTACTTTATAGTAGGAAATCTCTCCTGTCTGGAGGACATAGACTTCGAGTCGGTTTTTGGTGAGTTTTGGACTTTCTTTTAGGACGGGGTGGCTATTGATGACATCATCAGAGAAAGTAACATAAAAATGTAAGCCTCCACCCTCAAATTGATACCTTCCATTTGATTCTACTTTCTTAGGAGGCATGTCAAGGGAGGTAAAGATTTGTTTTAAGTCGTCATTCCCTTTTCGGATGTCACTTGGTGACGCTTTGAAAAGATTGATTAGTAGTAGAAATGCTAGGGCTGCAAGCAGGCAGAGGCAGCCGCAAGGGATCGCGATGACCTTCGCTAGAACTTTTACAAACTGTTTCATTTTCATTCCCTCCCTTTTCTGTTCGAATCTAGTAACCCAAAATGGATTTAAGGAAAGTTGGAGGCTTTCTTATTCTTGTTTTTCTTCTTGGAGAACCGCCATTCTGGTTTGGAAATCTTTTTCTAAAACTTTGAATTTGTAGGTTAAATCTTTTTGGTATTCCTTGATAAGGTTTTTTTGTTGGTCGATGATTTGTAGGCTGTTTTGGATGATATCCAAATCATCCTTGATAGCTTGGACGCGGTCAGTTGTATCTAGCACTTCATCCTGAATGGCTTGGCGATTTTTCACGACAAAATAACTTCCAGCTGCAGCTCCTGCGAATAGCAATAGATTGGATAGTTTCATGGCATCTCCTTAAGCGTTTTTAATGGTTTCAGCGACTTGGGCAAGATTGTCAAAGTCAGGTTCGTGGGCTATAAAGTCAATCTTGAGGTCATCTTCTGCACTGTAGCGAGGTACGAGGTGCACGTGGGTATGAAAGACCGTTTGACCAGCGACTTCCTCGCAGTTGGCAATGATATTCATGCCGACAGCCTTGGTAGCCTGCATGACTTTTTGAGCCACTGTTGGCACTTGGGCAAAGAGTTGGCTGGCACTCGCAGCATCCATCTCCAAGAGATTGCGGTAGTGCTCTTTTGGTACGACCAAGGTGTGTCCAGGCGTTACTTGAGAGATATCAAGAAAGGCAAGAACCTGCTCATCCTCGTATACTTTTGAAGCAGGAATCTCCCCTGCGATGATCTTACAAAAAATGCAATCTGACATAAAATCCACCTCTACTGTATTGAATTTTGATATAATATAGCTACATTATACCAGATTCGGAGAAAATATGTTAGAAATTAAAAACCTGACAGGAGGCTATGTTCACGTTCCTGTCTTGAAAGATGTGTCCTTTACAGTTGAAAGTGGGCAGTTGGTCGGTTTGATTGGTCTCAACGGTGCTGGGAAATCAACGACTATCAATGAGATTATCGGTCTTTTGACGCCTTACAGTGGGGAAATCAAGATTAATGGTTTGACCCTGCGAGAAGATGCGACTAGCTATCGCAAACAGATTGGCTATATCCCAGAAACGCCTAGTCTGTATGAGGAGTTGACTCTTAGAGAGCATATCGAGACGGTTGCCATGGCCTATGGTATTGAGCAGAATATAGCTTTTGATCGTGTGGAACCTTTGTTAAAAATGTTTCGTTTGGATCAAAAATTAGACTGGTTCCCAGTGCATTTTTCCAAAGGAATGAAGCAGAAGGTCATGATTATCTGTGCCTTTGTGGTGGATCCGAGCCTCTTTATCGTTGATGAGCCTTTTCTTGGGCTCGATCCGCTGGCTATTTCTGACTTGATTCAGCTTCTAGAAGCGGAAAAGCAAAAAGGCAAGTCCATTCTCATGAGTACCCACGTGCTGGATTCGGCGGAGAAGATGTGTGATGCCTTTGTCATTCTCCACAAGGGGGAGGTACGAGCTCAGGGGAATCTCCAGCAACTCCGCGAAGCCTTTGACATGCCTGAAGCGAGTTTGAATGATATTTACTTGGCTCTGACCAAAGAGGAGGAGCTATGAAAGACTTGTTTTTAAAGCGAAAGCAGGCTTTTCGTAAGGAGTGTGTTGGTTATTTGCGCTATGTCCTCAATGATCACTTTGTCTTGTTCCTGCTAGTTCTCATCGGTTTTCTAGCTTACCAGTACAGTCAACTCTTGCAACATTTTCCTGAAAATCATTGGCCTATCCTCTTGTTTTTAGGGATTGTATCTGTCTTACTTTTGGCTTGGGGAGGAATCGCAACCTACATGGAAGGGCCTGACAAGCTCTTTCTCTTAGTCAGTGAAGAGGAGGTTAAGTCTCACCTCAAAGGGCAGACGGTGCGCTCACTGGTCTTTTGGCTCTTTGTCCAAACCCTTTTCTTGCTTTTATTTGCGCCCTTATTTTTAGCCATGGGCTATGGCTTGCCAGTTTTTTTCATCTACGTGCTTTTATTGGGAGCTGGGAAATACCTGCTCTTTCGTCAAAAAGCCAGCAAATTTTTCACTGAAACTGGGCTGGACTGGGACTATGTCATTGCCCAAGAAAGCAAGCGCAAGCAAGTCTTGCTTCGTTTCTTTGCTCTCTTTACTCAGGTCAAGGGTGTTTCAAATAGTGTCAAACGTCGCGCTTATCTGGATTTTATCCTTAAAGCAGTTCAGAAAGTGCCGAGCAAGATTTGGCAAAATCTTTATCTCCGCTCTTATCTGCGAAATGGAGATTTGTTTGCCCTCAGTTTGCGCCTCTTGCTCCTATCCTTGTTAGCTCTAGTCTTTATCGAACAAGCTTGGATCGCGACGGCAGTGGTGGTTCTATTTAATTACCTCTTGCTCTTTCAGTTACTGGCCCTCTATCATGCCTTTGATTACCAATACTTGACCCAGCTATTTCCACTAGAAAAAGGGGAGAAAGAGAAGGGATTGAAACAGATTGTGCTTGGTGTGGGAAGTGCAGTTCTTTTGCTGGAATTGCTGGTCGGAGCAGTGGTTTTTCAAGAGAAAATAGCCTTGTTGGCTCTTGTAGGAGCTAGTCTTTTCCTACAATTGTTTTATTTGCCTTACCAACTAAAAAGATTGGTTGACGAATAGACCAAAAACTAGTAGAATAGTAAGGAAACTTTATACGGAGGAAAGAAATGGACTTGGGTGATAATGAGCTAACGCTGACCCCTATCCCTGGGAAGAGTGGCAAAGCTTATATGGGAAGCTACCCTGATGGGAAGCGCGTCTTTGTAAAAATGAACACCTCTCCAATCCTACCTGGCCTAGCCAGAGAACAAATCGCTCCTCAATTACTATGGACTCGTCGTTTGCCAGATGGCCGTGATATGTGTGCTCAGGAATGGCTGACGGGCAAAATCTTGACCCCTTACGATATGAATCGCAAGCAGATTATCAATATCTTGAACCGCCTTCACCGCTCGCGTCCTTTGATGAAGCAGTTGAGCCGTTTGGGATACACCATGGAAACACCAGTTGATTTGCTACGTTCTTGGCAGCAAGGAGTTCCAGAAATCTTGAAGCAGAACCACTATTTGAACAGTGTGATTGCGGAACTAGGTAAGACGGTTCCAGGTTTTAGGGAAGACCATGCAACGATTGTGCATGGGGATCTTCGTCATAGTAATTGGATTGAAACAGAGAGTGGACTCGTTTATCTAGTGGATTGGGACTCGGTTCGTCTGACGGATCGTATGTTTGATGTGGCGCATTTGCTATGCCACTACATTCCGGATCATCAGTGGCGCCAATGGTTGAGAGACTACGGCTATAAGTACAATCAGACAGTGTTAGATAAATTGTATTGGTATGGTCAGTATTCTTATTTGAACCAGATTGCCAAATACTGTGAAAATCAAGATTTAGACAATGTAAACCGGGAGATTTACGCCTTGCGCGTCTTCCGTGACAAGTATGGAAAGAAGAGATGAGAGTTAGAAATCGTAAAGGGGCGACAGAATTACTAGAGGCTAACCCCCAGTATGTGGTCCTCAATCCCTTAGAAGCAAAAGGGAAATGGCGAGACTTGTTTGGAAATGATCATCCTATTCATGTTGAAGTTGGAAGTGGGAAAGGGGCCTTCGTATCAGGAATGGCCAAGCAAAATCCTGACATCAACTACATCGGGATTGATATCCAAAAGTCGGTATTGAGTTATGCCTTGGACAAGGTTCTTGAAGTTGGAGTGCCCAATATTAAGTTGTTGTGGGTAGATGGTTCAGATTTGACGGACTACTTTGAAGACGGTGAGATTGATCGTCTCTACCTAAACTTTTCAGATCCTTGGCCTAAAAAACGTCATGAAAAACGCCGTCTGACCTACAAGAGTTTCTTGGACACCTTCAAGCGTATCTTGCCTGAGAATGGGGAAATCCATTTCAAGACAGATAATCGTGGCTTGTTTGAGTACAGCTTGGTGAGTTTTTCTCAGTATGGGATGAAGCTCAATGGCGTCTGGCTAGACTTGCATGCCAGTGATTTTGAAGGCAATGTCATGACAGAGTATGAGCAAAAATTCTCCAGCAAGGGTCAAGTGATCTACCGAGTTGAGGCAGAATTTTAAGAAATAGCTTGAAAACCAGCCGTTTGAGTGCTAATGCTTTACATAAATTGACAAACGTGCTATACTGATAGTAAGAATATGAGAAAGAGAGGCGGGGAAATATCTTCGCCTCTTGCTTATGAGGAGGTGGACACAATCGCAACAATCGTAGAATTAGTCAGAGAAGTTGTAGAACCTGTCATCCAAGCACCTTTCGAGCTCGTGGATATCGAGTATGGAAAGATTGGCAGTGACATGATTCTCAGTATTTTTGTAGATAAACCCGAAGGAATTACCTTGAACGACACGGCAGACTTGACAGAAATCATCAGTCCTGTTCTAGACACCATCAAGCCCGATCCCTTCCCAGAACAATATTTCCTAGAAATCACCAGTCCAGGCTTGGAACGTCCTTTGAAAACCAAGGATGCTGTCGCTGGAGCGGTTGGGAAATACATTCATGTCGGGCTCTACCAGGCCATCGATAAGCAAAAAGTCTTTGAAGGAACCTTGCTGTCCTTTGAAGAGGACGAGTTGACTATGGAGTATATGGACAAGACACGTAAGAAAACCGTCCAAATTCCATACAGTTTAGTATCAAAAGCACGTTTAGCAGTAAAACTATAGAAAAGAAAGGATAGCTTTTGAGGATTCAAAAGTAAAGAGAACATGAGTAAAGAAATGCTAGAGGCCTTCCGCATTTTGGAAGAAGACAAGGGAATCAAAAAAGAAGACATCATCGACGCAGTAGTAGAGTCGCTTCGTTCCGCTTATCGCAGACGCTATGGTCAATCTGACAGCGTAGCTATTGACTTCAATGAAAAAACAGGAGACTTTACAGTTTATACTGTCCGTGAAGTTGTTGATGAAGTATTTGATAGCCGTTTGGAAATCAGCTTGAAAGATGCCCTTGCCATTAATTCAGCCTATGAGCTTGGTGACAAAATCAAATTTGAAGAAGCACCTGCTGAGTTTGGTCGTGTAGCAGCCCAATCTGCCAAACAAACCATCATGGAAAAAATGCGCAAGCAAACACGTGCCATCACTTACAATACTTATAAAGAACATGAACAAGAAATCATGTCTGGTACAGTAGAACGATTTGACAACCGCTTTATCTATGTCAACCTTGGTAGCATTGAAGCCCAATTATCAAAACAAGACCAAATCCCTGGAGAAGTCTTTGCTTCCCATGACCGTATCGAAGTCTACGTTTACAAGGTTGAAGACAACCCTCGTGGCGTAAACGTCTTTGTTAGCCGTAGCCATCCAGAAATGATCAAACGTTTGATGGAGCAAGAAATTCCAGAAGTGTATGATGGAACTGTTGAAATTATGAGCGTAGCCCGTGAAGCTGGTGACCGTACGAAAGTTGCCGTTCGTAGCCACAATCCAAACGTGGACGCTATTGGTACAATCGTTGGACGTGGTGGTGCCAATATTAAGAAAATCACCAGCAAATTCCACCCAGCTCGTTACGATGCTAAGAGCGACCGCATGATTCCTGTCGAAGAAAACATCGACGTTATCGAGTGGGTAGCAGATCCAGCTGAATTTATCTACAATGCCATCGCACCGGCAGAGGTTGACCAAGTTATCTTTGATGAAAATGACAGCAAACGTGCCTTGGTCGTTGTACCTGATAACAAACTTTCTCTAGCTATCGGTCGTCGTGGACAAAACGTTCGCTTGGCAGCTCATTTGACGGGTTACCGTATCGATATCAAGTCTGCAAGTGAGTTTGAAGCTATGGAAGAAGCAGGTCAAGTGGATTACGCAGCTGCGGACGAATTGATCGAAGAATAAAAGCTGCTAGAGGAGGGAAAGATGAAAACAAGAAAAATCCCTTTGCGCAAGTCTGTTGTATCCAACGAAGTGATTGATAAGCGTGATTTGCTCCGCATTGTCAAGAACAAAGAAGGACAGGTCTTTATCGATCCGACAGGCAAGGCCAATGGCCGTGGCGCTTATATCAAGCTAGACAATGCAGAAGCCCTAGAGGCCAAAAAGAAAAAAGTCTTTAACCGCAGCTTTAACATGGAAGTGGAAGAAAGCTTTTATGACGAGTTGATCGCCTATGTGGATCACAAAGTGAAAAGAAGAGAGTTAGGACTTGAATAAGCAAAAGATAAGTAATCTCTTGGGACTTGCTCAACGAGCAGGCCGGATCATATCAGGTGAGGAATTGGTGGTCAAGGCCATCCAAGACCAGAAAGCCAAGCTAGTCTTTCTAGCACAGGATGCTGGTCCCAATCTGACCAAGAAGATTCAAGATAAAAGTGACTATTATCAAGTAGAAGTTATAACCGTGTTTTCAACACTGGAATTAAGCATAGCAGTCGGAAAATCGCGAAAGGTTTTGGCTGTGACAGATGCTGGATTTACAAAGAAAATGAGGTCTCTTATGGAATAGAAGAGGAGGACATGATTTGTCTAAGAAAAGATTGTACGAAATCGCAAAAGAACTTGGAAAAGAAAGTAAAGAAGTTGTAGCGCGTGCAAAAGAGTTGGGCTTGGATGTGAAAAGCCACTCATCGAGCGTGGAAGCTGCTGCTGCTGAGCAAATCGCAGCTAGCTTTAAACCTGCACCTGCTCCTAAGGCAGAAGCAAAACCTGTAGCACCAAAAGCAAGTGTAGAAAAGAAAGCTGAAAAACCTGCATCATCTAAACCAGCTGCCGCAAAGGAAGAAAGCAAATCAGCTACACCTGCAGCTCCTAAGGAAGAAAAAGTAGTGGCCGCAAGACCACAGAGTCGAAACTTCAAGGCGGAGCGTGAGGCGCGTGCCAAAGAGCAGGCAGAGCGACGCAAACAAAACAAGGGCAACAACCGTGACCAACAACAAAACGGCAACCGTCAGAAAAATGACGGCCGTAATGGTGGTAAACCTGCTCAAGGGAACCGCGACAATCGCCGATTTAACGACCAAGGGAAAAAACCACAAGGTCAAGGGAATCGTGGCAATGATCGCCGTCAGCAACAAGACTTCCAGCCAAAACAAGCTGGTCCACGTGTTGACTTTAAAGCCCGTGCAGCAGCCCTAAAAGCAGAGCAAAATGCAGAGTACGCACGCTCAAGCGAGGAGCGCTTCAAACAATCGCAAGCAGCCAAAGAAGCCTTGGCTCAAGCTAATAAACGCAAGGAACCAGAGGAAATCTTTGAAGAAGCTGCTAAGCTAGCTGAACAAACGCAGCCAGTCGTAACAGTAGCTTCTGTAGCGAAAGAAGCGCCAGTGGATACACGTCGTAAAAAACAAGCTCGACCAGACAAAGAACGTGACGATTATGATCACGAAGAAGATGGTCCTAGAAAACAACAAAAGAATCGAAGTAGTCAGAATCAAGTGAGAAATCAAAGAAATAGTAACTGGAATAACAACAAGAAAAATAAAAAAGGGAACAAGCAAAACAACCGTAACCAGACTCCAAAACCTGTTACAGAGCGTAAGTTCCACGAATTGCCAACAGAATTTGAGTATACAGATGGTATGACTGTTGCGGAAATCGCAAAACGTATTAAACGTGAACCAGCTGAAATCGTTAAGAAACTCTTTATGATGGGTGTGATGGCCACACAAAACCAATCCTTAGATGGAGAAACCATCGAACTCCTCATGGTGGATTACGGTATCGAAGCCAAACAAAAGGTTGAAGTGGATAATGCCGACATCGAACGTTTCTTTGTCGAAGATGGCTATCTTAACGAAGATGAATTGGTTGAGCGTCCACCAGTTGTAACCATCATGGGACACGTTGACCATGGTAAAACAACCCTTTTGGATACCCTACGTAATTCTCGTGTCGCTACAGGAGAAGCAGGTGGTATCACCCAGCATATCGGTGCCTACCAAATCGTGGAAAATGGCAAGAAGATTACCTTCCTTGATACACCAGGACACGCGGCCTTTACCTCTATGCGTGCGCGTGGTGCATCTGTTACCGATATTACCATCTTGGTCGTAGCAGCCGACGACGGGGTTATGCCTCAGACTATCGAAGCCATCAACCACTCAAAAGCGGCCAACGTTCCAATCATCGTAGCTATCAACAAGATTGATAAACCAGGTGCCAATCCAGAACGTGTTATCGGTGAATTGGCAGAGCATGGTGTTATGTCAACAGCTTGGGGTGGAGATTCTGAATTTGTTGAAATCTCAGCTAAATTCAACCAAAATATCGAAGAATTGTTGGAAACAGTCCTTCTTGTAGCTGAAATCCAAGAACTCAAGGCAGACCCAACAGTGCGTGCGATCGGTACAGTTATCGAAGCTCGTTTGGATAAAGGGAAAGGTGCGGTCGCAACCCTTCTTGTCCAACAAGGTACCTTGAATGTCCAAGACCCTATCGTTGTCGGAAATACCTTCGGTCGTGTCCGTGCTATGACAAATGACCTTGGTCGTCGTGTCAAGGTTGCTGGACCATCAACACCAGTTTCTATCACAGGTTTGAACGAAGCGCCAATGGCGGGTGACCACTTTGCCGTTTACGAGGATGAAAAATCTGCGCGTGCAGCCGGTGAAGAGCGTGCAAAACGTGCCCTCATGAAACAACGTCAAGCTACCCAACGTGTCAGCCTTGAAAACCTCTTTGATACGCTTAAGGCTGGTGAGCTCAAGTCAGTCAATGTCATCATCAAGGCCGACGTACAAGGTTCTGTTGAAGCCCTTTCTGCCTCCCTTCAAAAGATCGATGTGGAAGGTGTCAAAGTTACCATTGTCCACTCGGCAGTCGGTGCTATCAACGAATCTGACGTGACTCTTGCGGAAGCTTCAAATGCCTTTATCGTTGGTTTCAACGTACGCCCTACACCACAAGCGCGTCAACAAGCCGAAGCTGACGATGTAGAAATCCGTCTCCACAGCATTATCTATAAGGTTATCGAAGAGATGGAAGAAGCTATGAAAGGGATGCTTGACCCAGAATTCGAAGAAAAAGTTATCGGTGAAGCAGTTATCCGTGAAACCTTCAAGGTATCTAAAGTGGGAACCATCGGTGGATTTATGGTTATCAACGGTAAAGTTACCCGTGACTCTAAAGTCCGTGTTATCCGTGACGGTGTCGTTATCTATGACGGCGAACTCGCAAGTTTGAAACACTACAAAGACGACGTCAAAGAAGTTACAAACGGTCGTGAAGGTGGTCTCATGATTGATGGCTACAATGATATCAAGACTGATGATGTGATTGAGGCCTATGTCATGGAAGAAATCAAACGTTAATAGAGAAACGATAGCCGATTTGACTCGTCGTCAACAGCGCCTTGATGAACCCTTAGTTCTATCTAAGGCTTGTTTCCTAGATTCAAATGGCTCTAGTTCCTCTATCTAATAAAAATAGCTAGGTCTGCTGGCCTAGCTTTTGGTTCAAAGTAGAGAAAGGAATATCATGGCAAATCATTTCCGTACGGATCGTGTGGGCATGGAAATCAAGCGCGAAGTCAATGAGATTTTGCAAAAGAAAGTCCGTGATCCGCGTGTCCAAGGTGTGACCATTACAGATGTTCAGATGCTGGGTGACTTGTCTGTTGCCAAGGTTTACTACACCATTTTGAGTAACCTTGCTTCGGATAACCAAAAAGCTCAAATCGGGCTTGAAAAAGCAACTGGTACCATCAAACGTGAACTTGGTCGCAATTTGAAATTGTACAAAATCCCAGATTTAACCTTCGTCAAAGATGAGTCCATTGAATATGGAAACAAGATTGACGAGATGCTACGCAATCTGGATAAGAACTAAGAAGGAGGGGATACCCTCTTTTTTGTTGTCAGAGTTTGATAATTGCTATCTGATAATGTATCTATCTGATAAAAATCGGTTTAAAAAATTTGTATATTTCAAATAGTATGATATGATAAAGCTTGATATAAATGAAAAACGGAGAGATATATGGCTAAACAAGATATAGCTATGCAAGTACTGCAACAAGTGGTGAAATTACCCGTAGTCAAAGTTGATCGAGAGAAATTTTTGGTGGAAAAGTTTTCTAAGGAATTAGATCGCAAGGATATTGCAACCTTATTAGAACAAGGGCCGACTTCTTTGTTGCCTCAGGAAAGCTTGGATAGAGTGGCCAAGGCCTGTATTAAGGATAATGTCCTGTTAGCCAGTGGAACTTCGGTTTTGGCTGGTCTACCTGGAGGCCTTGCCATGGCGATCACTATCCCGACAGACGTAGCCCAGTTTTATGCTTTTTCATTGAAATTAGCTCAAGAACTAGGCTATATTTACGGATTTGATGATCTTTGGGCATCGCGCAATGAGTTAAGCGAGGAAGCTAAAAACACACTCCTACTATATCTCGGTGTGATGCTGGGAGTAAATGGCGCAGGTGCCCTGCTTCGATCAGGCGGTGTGACAGTAGCCAAGCAAGTCATAAAAGTAGTGAACAAGAAAGCCTTGACAAAAACTCTTTGGTATCCAATTTTAGAAAAAGTTTTGAAAATTTTTGGAGTCAATCTGACAAAAGGAGGCCTAGCCAAAGGGATGGGGAAAGTGATTCCTATCCTAGGTGGAGTCATTTCTGGGGGCTTAACCTTTGCGACCATGAAACCGATGGGAGAAAGATTGCAACGGGAATTGTCCAAGCTAGTCAACTACAATGAAGTGCAATATCAAAGAGACGTTGATACTATCCGAAAAGAGGTAGAAATCATCGAAGGAGAGTAATATGGGATTCATTAAAATTCTAGCCAAGACTTACGGGAATTACTTTTTTGTGATGCAAAGCGTCAAAGTTCTGAAGAACATGAAAAAAGACGACAATGCTCTAGTAGGTTTCGGGAAAGTACTGCTTGCTGACAAGCTGATGGATGTAGCCCAGTGGCTCGCAAAACCAGAGGATAAGGAATAACTTGAAATGAAAGAAACTAGCAGGAACTCTTCTGCTAGTTTTTTAATCTCTCCCCATATGGTATAATATAAGCAGTAAAATCATTTTATACTCTTCGAAAATCTCTTCAAACCACGTCAGCTTCACCTTGCCGTAGGTATGGTTACTGACTTCGTCAGTTCTATCCACAACCTCAAAACACTGTTTTGAGAAACCTGCGGCTAGCTTCCTAGTTTGCTCTTTGATTTTCATTGAGTATTAGAACATACATGGAGGTCGTCATGGACAATATCATCGATGTGTCAATTCCCGTTGCAGAAGTAGTGGACAAGCATCCAGAAGTTTTGGAAATCCTAGTGGAGCTGGGTTTTAAACCACTTGCTAATCCCTTGATGCGCAATACAGTCGGTCGCAAAGTATCGCTGAAGCAGGGTTCTAAACTTGAAGGAACGCCTATGGACAAGATTGTCCGCACGCTAGAAGCGAACGGCTATGAAGTGATTGGATTAGACTAATGGCAGATGAACGGATTCATATCCTACGGGATATTTTGTTAGAATTGCACAACGGTGCCTCTCCTGAGTCAGTTCAGGAGCGTTTTGATGCGACCTTTACAGGTGTGTCAGCCATCGAGATTTCCCTCATGGAGCACGAGCTGATGAACTCAGACTCAGGTGTCACCTTTGAAGATGTCATGGAACTCTGTGATGTCCATGCCAACCTTTTTAAAAACGCTGTTAAGGGCGTCGAAGTGGAGGATACTGAACACCCTGGCCACCCCGTTCGGGTCTTCAAGGATGAAAATCTGGCTCTCCGCGCTGCCTTGATTCGCATTCGGAGATTGTTAGATACCTATGAGTCTATGGAAGACGAGGAAATGCTGGCAGAGATGCGCAAGGGCTTGGTCCGTCAAATGGGACTTTTGGGGCAATTTGATGTCCACTACCAGCGTAAGGAAGAGCTCTTTTTCCCCATCATGGAGCGCTATGGACACGATTCACCTCCAAAAGTTATGTGGGGAGTGGATGATCAGATCAGAGAACTCTTTCAGACAGCTCTAGCGACGGCTAAGGCACTACCAGAAGTGGCGATTTCCACTGTAAAGGAGGCCTTTGAAGCTTTTGCGACAGAGTTTGAAAGTATGATTTTCAAGGAAGAGTCCATCCTTCTCATGATTCTCCTTGAGTCCTTCACTCAGGATGACTGGATTCAGATTGCGGAGGAGAGCGATGCCTACGGCTATGCCATTATCCGTCCGTCAGAGAAATGGGTGCCAGAACGTCAGAGTTTCGTTGAGGAAAAGAGCGCAGAGGAGCCTGTGCCACTAGATACGGCTGAAGGTCAAGTTCAGCAAGTTATCGATACGCCAGAAGGACAGTTCACCATTACTTTTACCCCTAAGGAAAAGGAAGCGGTGCTGGACCGTCATAGTCAACAGGCTTTTGGCAATGGTTATCTCTCCGTCGAGCAGGCCAATCTCATCCTCAATCACCTCCCTATGGAGATTACCTTTGTCAATAAAGACGATATTTTTCAGTATTACAATGATAATACGCCAGCTGATGAGATGATTTTCAAACGGACGCCGTCCCAAGTCGGGCGCAATGTTGAACTCTGTCATCCGCCTAAGTACCTAGACAAGGTGAAGGCTGTTATGAAAGGTCTTCGTGAAGGGGTCAAGGACAAGTATGAAATGTGGTTCAAGTCTGAGTCGCGAGGCAAGTTTGTCCACATCACCTATGCTGCGGTACACGATGAGAACGGAGAATTTCAAGGCGTGCTAGAGTATGTTCAGGATATTCAGCCCTACCGTGAGATTGATACGGACTATTTCCGTGGATTAGAATAAGGAGAATCAATGAGTTACGAACAAGAATTTATGAAGGAATTTGAAGCCTGGGTCAATACCCAGATCATGATCAACGACATGGCGCACAAGGAAAGTCAAAAAGTCTACGAAGAAGACCAAGACGAGCGTGCCAAAGATGCCATGATTCGCTACGAGAGCCGTTTGGATGCCTACCAGTTCTTGCTTGGTAAGTTTGAAAATTTCAAGGCAGGCAAGGGATTCCATGACTTGCCAGAAGGCTTGTTTGGTGAGAGAAACTATTAAAATACAGATACTTTCTTGATTTTTTGCCAAAATCTTGATAGAATATCTTTATTAAATCCTTGTCAGAGCAGGGATTTTTTATTGAAAGGATTTTATCATGTCAAAGAAACTCCAACGTAAAAAACAATTGCGAAATAGCCTTCGTCGTTCAGGTGCCTTTTCAAGTACGGTGACCAAAGTTGTCGAAGAGACCAAGAAAGTTGTGAAACACGCAGAAAAATCTGCCAGCGAAGCAGGAAAAGTTGTCTCTAAAAAAGTGGAACAAGCAGTAGAAGCGACTAAGGAACAAGCTCAAAAAGTAGCCAATTCAGTTGAAGATTTCGCAGCTACTTTGGGTGGTCTCTCAGTAGACCGTGCTAAGACTTTCTATGATGAAGGCATCAAGTCGGCTGCTGACTTTAAAAATTGGACTGAAAAAGAACTCCTTGCCTTGAAAGGAATCGGCCCAGCTACCATTAAGAAATTAAAAGAGCACGGAATTAGCTTCAAGTAATCTTTCTTGCCCCTTGCATTTCCGAGAAAAACTTGCTACAATAAAGCCATCAGAGGTGTTTTGAATCCCACATTTTACAGAAAGTGGCGGAGCTGAGAAGTCCACAAATGTGTCAAAACTGGTTGCTGATGGATGAAAAATTGAAATAAACAAAGATGCGGGCCTTGCCCGAAATTGGGTGGTACCGCGGATAAGCATATTCGTCCCTGTCATGTAGATGGCAGGGACGATTTTTTTGTAGAAAGCGAGGTAGAAGGATGACAAGAGCAGAGTTGCCAGAACGTTTAGAAACCGAACGGCTTGTTTTACGAGTCCGTACCGTAGCTGATGTTGTGGATATCTTTGACTATGCCAGTAGGCCAGAAGTTTCCTACCCAGCAGGCTTTCCTCCCGTCAAGACCTTGGAAGATGAGATTTATTATCTGGAGCATATCCTTCCTGAGCGTAATGAAAAGGAAAATCTACCAGCGGGATACGGGATTGTCGTTAAAGGAACCGATAAGGTCATCGGCTCTGTTGATTTCCCTCGTCGTCACGAGGATGATGTCTTGGAGATTGGCTATATCTTACATCCAGACTATTGGGGTCTAGGTTATGTTCCAGAAGCAGCGCGTGCCTTGATTGACCTAGCTTTTAAAGAACTTGGTCTTCACAAGATTGAACTGACTTGTTTTGGCTACAATGTCCAAAGTCAACGAGTTGCAGAGAAACTTGGCTTCATCTTAGAAGCCCGCATAAGAGACCGCAAGGATGCCCAAGGCAACCGCTGTGACAGTCTGATATATGGCTTGCTGAGGAGTGAGTGGGGGAGTGAAAAGAAATGAAAAAAATACTTTCATATTTCATAGCTTTAGTTCCAATCTTATTATTAATTTCTTTATTGCTTTTAGTACCTATTGTTTTTTTTATATCTTTAGTTCCAAATAATTATTTACCTGTATCTCCGATTTGGATAATAGAAGGCTTGATAGGGATCCTAATATTAGGGTATGGCATTAGGTTAAATAAATTGCCAATTAATTTGAAGTCTAAAATAGTTTATTGGGCTGTGTTCATATTATTAATCATTATAGCCACTATATTAGCTATATATTTCAAAAATTTACTAATTGTTTCTATTTTTTGCCAGTTATTCTTGCTTATAACCTATGTTTTAATATTTGAACAAAGATTTACAGGTTTTAAAACTTATCTTCAAAGAAGTAGGAGTGCACTTGTAGTCTTCAATCTATTTGATACTTTTTTTGTTCTTCTATGTTATTTTTTGAAATATATTATACGAGATAATAAGAATACGATTGATAATTTTTTAAATGAGTTACCAATAACCTATGATACCATAGAATGGATTTTTATTATTTTATCTATGTCTGCATTACTCATATTGTTGCCTGCCTTTCGAGGATATTTATCAGTTTGGTTTTATAAAAAACAAAATGGAATTCACAAACAATCAGGAAGAGTATTTTGGAATTCGAATGTTAAAGCATATGGTATATCAATTATGTCGATATGCTTATACATATCTATGTTTTTTCGAATCAGCTCTCTTAATGATAGTAGAGCCTTGGTTTACTTAATGCTTATGTCTTTTACTGTTTATTTTTGGACAATTGTTTGCGAAGGGATTGATAGAGGCGGAGAAGATAAAGAAAAAGTCTTATCGAATTGGGCTTTGATTGGTTTGTTGTCGATTTTTTTGATTCTTTTAGATCAGATTGAAAGTGATTTAATTGGCATTTTAACATGGTTTTTACCCATGCTTTTGCCAACTTTTATAGGAGAAGTGAATAGCATAATACCAAAAGGTTATTCAAAATCTCCTACCCCTTTTATGAAAAAACATCTTTACTGGCTACAAATGATGAGTTTTAATACATTGTTTATATTTAACATAATATCCTCTATATCAACGAAACAATTAATAAAAAATGAAAAAATAGAACAAATAAATGAATTGAAAATTTTTCTTATCTCTTTATTTGATAGCCAATCGTCTTCAAATTTTGCATCAGGAGTTTTGGTTTCATCTGCTATGTTGCTAATTTCTATAGCTGTTGCTTATGGGCTAAGTAAATTAATTGTATATTTAATACGGAGATATTATATAGAGGCTTCAAATAGATATTTTAATTAGATTATATTTATAGAAAGGACAAACACATGTCTAAAGAACTTTCACCTAAATACAATCCAGCCGAGGTTGAGGCTGGTCGTTACCAAAAATGGCTTGACGCTGATGTTTTCAAGCCTTCAGGCGATCAAAAGGCTAAGCCTTATTCAATCGTCATTCCACCACCAAACGTTACAGGTAAACTTCACCTTGGTCACGCTTGGGACACAACCTTGCAAGATATCATCATCCGTCAAAAACGCATGCAAGGCTTTGATACGCTTTGGCTTCCAGGTATGGACCATGCGGGTATTGCCACTCAAGCTAAGGTTGAGGAGCGCTTGCGTGGTGAGGGCATTACCCGTTATGACCTCGGTCGTGAAAAATTCCTCGATAAGGTCTGGGAATGGAAAGACGAATATGCCACTACTATCAAGGAACAATGGGGTAAGATGGGTCTCTCTGTAGACTACTCTCGTGAGCGTTTCACTCTTGATGAAGGTCTGTCAAAAGCCGTTCGCAAGGTCTTCGTGGACCTTTACAAGAAAGGCTGGATCTACCGTGGTGAGTTTATCATCAACTGGGACCCAGCTGCTCGCACAGCCCTTTCTGATATCGAAGTTATCCACAAGGATGTCGAAGGTGCCTTCTACCACATGGACTACATGCTGGAAGACGGTTCACGCGCCCTTGAAGTAGCGACAACTCGTCCTGAAACTATGTTTGGAGACGTAGCCGTTGCGGTAAATCCAGAAGACCCACGCTACAAGGACTTGATTGGTAAAAACGTCATCCTTCCAATCGCTAATAAATTAATCCCAATCGTTGGGGATGAACATGCCGATCCTGAGTTTGGTACTGGTGTTGTAAAAATCACGCCTGCCCATGATCCAAACGACTTCTTGGTTGGTCAACGTCATAACTTGCCACAAGTCAACGTCATGAACGACGACGGAACTATGAATGATTTGGCCTTTGAATTTGCAGGCATGGACCGTTTTGAAGCTCGTAAGGCAGTCGTTGCCAAGTTGGAAGAAATCGGTGCCCTTGTAAAAATCGAAAAACGTGTCCACAGTGTTGGTCACTCAGAGCGTACAGGTGTTGTGGTGGAACCACGCTTGTCAACTCAATGGTTCGTCAAGATGGATCAATTGGCGAAAAATGCTATTGCCAACCAAGATACAGAAGACAAGGTTGAATTCTACCCGCCGCGTTTCAATGATACCTTCCTCCAATGGATGGAAAATGTCCACGACTGGGTAATTTCTCGTCAGCTCTGGTGGGGCCACCAAATCCCTGCTTGGTACAATGCTGAAGGTGAAATGTACGTCGGCGAAGAAGCTCCAGAAGGCGACGGATGGACTCAGGACGAAGACGTCCTGGATACTTGGTTTAGTTCTGCCCTTTGGCCATTCTCAACCATGGGCTGGCCTGATGTTGATTCAGAAGACTTCAAACGTTACTTCCCAACTTCAACTTTGGTAACAGGTTACGACATCATCTTCTTCTGGGTGTCTCGTATGATCTTCCAATCCTTGGAATTCACTGGCCGTCAACCATTCCAAAACGTTCTTATCCACGGTCTCATTCGTGATGAGCAAGGACGTAAAATGTCTAAATCTCTCGGAAACGGGATTGATCCGATGGATGTTATCGAGAAATACGGTGCCGATGCACTTCGTTGGTTCCTTTCAAACGGTTCTGCCCCAGGACAAGACGTCCGCTTCTCTTATGAGAAAATGGATGCTTCATGGAACTTCATTAACAAGATTTGGAACATCTCTCGCTATATCCTTATGAACAATGAAGGTTTGACCCTTGAGCAAGCTACTGCCAACGTCGAAAAAGTTGTTAATAAGGAAGCTGGCAATGTTACAGACCGCTGGATTCTCCACAACCTTAATGAAACCATTGGAAAAGCTACTGCCAACTTTGACAAGTTTGAGTTTGGTGTAGCTGGGCACATCCTCTACAACTTCATCTGGGATGAGTTTGCGGACTGGTATGTTGAATTGACCAAGGAAGTCCTTTATAGCGACAACGAAGAAGAGAAAGTCATCACACGTTCTGTTCTCCTTTACACTTTGGACAAGATTCTTCGTCTCCTTCACCCAATCATGCCATTTGTGACAGAGGAGATCTTTGGACAAATCTCAGAAGGCTCTATCGTTACAGCAGAATACCCAACTGTCAACCCTGCCTTCGAAGACCTTGTGGCTCATACAGGTGTCGAAAGCCTCAAAGACTTGATCCGTGCCGTTCGTAATGCGCGTGCCGAAGTAAACGTTGCCCCAAGCAAGCCAATCACCATCCTTGTTAAGACAAGCGATAGCGACTTGGAAGCCTTCTTTAACAGCAATGTGAACTACATCAAACGCTTCACAAATCCAGAACACTTGGAAATTGCTTCAAACATCCCTGCACCAGAACTCGCGATGTCAAGCGTCATCACAGGAGCAGAAATTTACCTGCCACTGGCAGACCTCCTCAATGTCGAAGAAGAACTGGCTCGTCTCGACAAGGAACTGACTAAATGGCAAAAAGAACTGGATATGGTAGGTAAGAAGCTCTCTAACGAACGCTTCGTAGCCAATGCCAAACCAGAAGTTGTCCAAAAAGAACGCGACAAACAAGCCGACTACCAAGCTAAGTACGATGCGACCGTAGCACGTATTGATGAGATGAAGAAGTTGGTGAAATAAACTATAAACCTCGGCAATTTGTTGGGGTTTTTGGTATAATTAAAACATCACTAATAATGAGGTTTTAGTATGACTATAAAAGTATATTCCATTGATGAAGTTATTGAAGAGCGGACACTCGATCAAGAAAAGGTAAAAAACATCCGAAAGTTGTTTAATTTTTTGATAGGTGATCAAAGATCTCATCTGGCCGTAAAGTGTATTTTACCTCCTGAAAAAACAAACAAACACTTCAGTATTGTTTGAATTTAAAAATCATAGTCCTAAAGACAATTTTGATTTTAAAAAATTCGCTGATAAATTATTGTCAGCAGAAACGAATGAGGATGGGAAAAGAAATAAAACGATTAGAACAGGTATACTGTTTATTGAGCAAATTGGTAGTCATATTAAGTTGATAAAGTTAGAATCGACGAATGCAATTGATCCTGAAACATTTGCTATTAGACAAGATTTAGGATTAGATAATAGTTACTACAAGATTTGTATTTTTGAGAATAATTTTGATAATGTAACCATCATTGATAAAAGTAATACTGCCGCTAAATTTTGGTATAATAAATTTTTGGATTTAAAACTTTTTAGAGATAGTGATACTAATACTGACACATTGATTAAATTTATTAATAATAACTTATTATTTTCTGAAGAAGTTATAAATAGAGAAAACTATGAAGAAGTTAAAGAGTTATCATTAGAATATATTTTTGAAAGTATTTCTTTTGACAAGGTTGAACTAACTAATAAATTAGTTCAAAATAATTTGTTAGATACAAATGATGAAAGTGAGATTTTTTCTGAAAGATCATTGGATTTAGATTCAGAATTTGATATATCTAAGAAAATGATTGTTAAACATTTTAAAAAATCTTTACAAATATCTGATATAACAAGTATTTATACGGATAATATTATTGAGATGAAAGATAGGCAGGAAGTAGAATATAATAGAAATACAGGTAAGTTAGAGTTGGATATTCAGGCGAGGTATCGCTCACAAGTTTTACAAAATCTTGGTATAGATGAATGACTAGTAATATAGTAACAAAATGGCAAAATACTGCTGCGATTATAGATTTAAATTCTCCTTTACAACAAATTTTTAAATCAAATCAGATTGGTCTCAATAAGAATGACGGGTACTATATCTATAATAAAGAAAATACTTGGATTTTTGAAGAAGAATTCATAAATGCACCAAGTCATAATCTACAACAAATTTTTGACAAATTATGTATTAAAAATTATGATAATATACAATATTTTGATTCAGTAACTAGCGAATTTAAAGTAGTTACTGAATCTGATGCTGAAAACTATTTGAAAATTATTAGTTTTAATACCATTAATGGTGTAGAATATGATAAATTAAAAATTTCTTTAAAACTTTTGTCTGGAGGAGACTATAGTTCTAAAAGTGATCGGGTACGCCACCTTATAAACATATATGTGTTATTGCTTTTAGCTAATCGAACAAAAAGACAACAAAATAGACTTGAATTTACCTTTGAAGGAGATTTAGATTCTTTTGTCTTTAAAACTGAATTTGGAAAACAAAATTCAATCGATGGATCATTAGAAATTGATGGATTATTAGAAATTTATGAATGGATTGTTACTGAACAAGAATACAGTGAAGCTTATAAAGTAAAGTTACAGATTGTTCGAAGTTTAATTCTAAAACAAAAAAAACTTGATGGATTGGACTTAATTAAAAATCAAGCAGAATCTATTTTTAATAGAATCGTTAGTGGAAAAACAGACCATTATTTCGAACTTCAAAATAATTTAAAAGATGACTTTATAAAAATTTCGACTATGATTAGTGAATCTAATTCAAGTTTAAATACGAAATTATTTGGTTGGTTAACGGCTTTTTCTTTGATTATTTTTGATTTTATAAAAAAGAGTGATGGTCAAAGTATTTTTGGAAGAATTGTTTGTTCAACTTCAGAAAAAACTAATGTATTGTTATTACTTTTGATTATGGCTTTGTTAATCATCATGATAATGTTTAATTTAGATATTAGAAATATTAGAAAACGATATCAATGTTTAAAAGATCTTTATGTGAGTCAAATGTTTATTTCTGAGGAAGAATTTAACAAATTCATCAAGAAGCCATTGTATCGTAACATGTATAACTTATTATTACTAAGCTTGTTAATTATACTTGTTATAAGATTGTTAATTCCTATGAAATATGGTTGTTTTTAATACAGTTTAATATAGAGTTTCCTTTTTAATATATTTTAGAAAGTAGCTTACCACATGAAAATTCAGTCAATTCATGCCCGTACCTCCCTCCATCGCTCCCATCAGCTGGGTCGCAAAGAAATAAAAAGTCCTGTCACTTTCTCCCATTTAACCTTTGACTATTCTGCAAAATTATCGTACAATAAAGAGTACATGATAAAATGAGGTCAGAGTCTGTTCGCTCTGGCGATAGTAGTAAAAATGAGGAGAAACGCTTTGGAATTAGAAGTATTTGCTGGGCAAGAAAAAAGTGAACTATCTATGATTGAGGTAGCGCGTGCTATCTTGGAACTTCGTGGTCGCGATCATGAGATGCATTTTAGCGATCTTGTAAACGAAATTCAAAACTACCTTGGAACATCAAACAGCGATATCCGCGAAGCCTTGCCTTTGTTCTACACAGAGTTGAACTTTGACGGTAGCTTCATCTCACTTGGAGACAACAAATGGGGCCTTCGCTCATGGTATGGTGTGGACGAGATTGACGAAGAAATCATTGCTCTTGAAGAAAATGATGACGATGAAGTGGCACCAAAAGCTAAGAAAAAACGTGTCAATGCCTTCATGGATGGCGATTCAGATGCTATTGACTACAATGCGGATGATCCAGAAGACGAGGATGCATACGAAGCAGATCCAGCTCTTTCATACGATGATGAAAACCCAGATGATGAGAAAAATGAAGTGGAAGCTTACGATGCAGAAATCAACGAAATCGCCCCTGATGACTTGGGAGAAGACGTGGATCTCAACGAAGAAGACGATGAGTTTTCTGATGATGACGCTGAAACGAGTGAAGAAGAGTAAAAGACTTCACAGAGGAGATCACCTGGTCTCCTTTTTTCTTGCTTGAGCAGGTCATCCGTTTGGATGTGGATTTTTAGTTTGTTTTCTGAAAGCAATCTTCTTATTTTCATCTTTTACCAATTCGGGTTGACAAATGTTCTGCTTTAAGGTATCATATTGTTCGGGCACCTCTTTTAGAGGTCGGGGCTCCCTAGTTACTAGGGAGCTATTTTTGTTTTTTCAGGAAGTTTTTCTTGAAAAGTCGTGATTCATAAGGGTCTTGTTTTCGATCTCCCCTCGTAGTTAACAAGGCCTTGAGCATTTTAGAAAGAGGAATCTATGTCTACGAAATATATTTTTGTAACTGGTGGTGTGGTGTCGTCTATTGGGAAAGGGATTGTGGCAGCAAGTCTGGGTCGTCTCTTGAAAAATCGTGGTCTAAAAGTGACTATTCAGAAGTTTGACCCTTATATCAATATCGATCCGGGAACTATGAGCCCTTATCAGCACGGGGAAGTTTTTGTGACAGATGACGGAGCTGAGACAGATTTGGACTTGGGTCACTATGAACGTTTCATCGATATCAATCTTAACAAATATTCTAACGTGACAACTGGTAAAATTTACAGTGAAGTTCTTCGTAAGGAGCGCCGTGGCGAGTACCTTGGCGCAACTGTTCAAGTCATTCCTCATATCACAGATGCTTTGAAAGAAAAAATCAAGCGTGCCGCTCTAACGACAGACTCTGATGTCATTATCACAGAGGTCGGTGGAACCGTTGGGGATATTGAGTCCTTGCCATTTCTAGAGGCCCTTCGTCAGATGAAGGCAGATGTGGGTGCAGATAATGTTATGTATATCCACACAACCTTGCTTCCTTATCTAAAAGCTGCTGGTGAGATGAAGACAAAGCCAACTCAACATTCTGTAAAAGAATTGCGTGGTTTGGGAATCCAGCCAAATATGTTGGTCATTCGTACCGAGAAACCAGCTGGTCAAGGCATTAAAAACAAACTGGCCCAGTTCTGTGATGTGGCACCAGAAGCCGTTATCGAATCGTTGGATGTCGAACATCTTTACCAAATTCCACTGAATTTGCAGGCACAAGGTATGGATCAAATTGTTTGTGACCATTTGAAATTAGACGCACCAGCAGCGGATATGACAGAATGGTCAGCTATGGTGGACAAGGTTATGAACCTCAAGAAGCAAGTCAAGATTTCCCTTGTTGGTAAGTATGTTGAGTTGCAAGATGCCTATATCTCAGTGGTCGAAGCCTTGAAACACTCTGGTTATGCCAACAATGCAGAAGTGAAGATTAATTGGGTCAATGCCAATGATGTGACGGCAGAGAATGTAGCAGAGCTCTTGTCTGATGCGAACGGAATCATCGTACCAGGCGGTTTTGGTCAACGTGGTACGGAAGGGAAAATCCAAGCCATTCGCTATGCGCGTGAGAATGATGTTCCAATGTTAGGTGTCTGCTTGGGAATGCAGTTAACTTGTATCGAATTTGCTCGTCACGTTTTAGGTCTTGAAGGTGCCAATTCTGCTGAACTTGCACCAGAAACAAAATATCCTATCATTGATATCATGCGTGATCAGGTTGATATTGAGGATATGGGAGGAACCCTTCGTTTGGGACTTTACCCATCTAAGTTGAAACGTGGCTCTAAAGCAGCGGCTGCTTATCATAATCAAGAAGTGGTGCAACGCCGTCACCGTCACCGTTATGAGTTTAACAACGCCTTTCGTGAACAGTTTGAGGCAGCAGGTTTTGTCTTCTCAGGTGTTTCTCCTGATAATCGTTTGGTAGAAATCGTTGAAATACCTGAAAATAAATTCTTTGTGGCTTGTCAGTATCACCCTGAACTTTCCAGCCGTCCAAACCGCCCAGAAGAACTCTACACTGCCTTTGTCACTGCAGCTGTTGAAAATAGCAACTAGTTATCTTCTAATCTCTGAGAGCAATCTCAGAGATTTTTTAAATGCCTTGCTCGTATACGGCTTCCCTATTTGTCCTAGAGCCCTTTTTGTGTTACAATGAAAGGTATGAAAGCTAAGAAATTATGGATGACTGGCTTGACTGTGGCTGGTCTAAGTGCCCTTGCTTTGGGGGCTAAAAAAGCAGCAGATAATCACAAGCTCATGAAGACTCAGGAAGAGTTGACCGCTATCGTGCGCGAACTTTTCTCAGATATGGGTGAGATTGCGACTCTCTATGTTCAAGTCTACGAAAGTAGTCTAGAGCGACTCGTCGGAGGAGTCATTTTCGAGGATGGCCGTCATTACACCTTTGTCTATGAAAATGAAGACCTAGTCTATGAGGAGGAAGTCTTATGATTACTCCCGCTAGTATAGAAGAACTCGCAGGTTTTGTTGAGCAGGATGGCAAGAAGGTCTTTCTTTTTGTGGCGGACTGGTGTGGCGATTGTCGTTATATCTATCCTGCCTTGCCAGAGATTGAGGCAGAAAATCCTGGATTTACTTTTATTCGAGTAGATCGTGATGAATTTATGGATCTTGCCAAGTTGTGGAATGTTTACGGGATTCCTAGCCTTGTTGTGCTAGAAAAGGACAAGGAAATCGGCCGTTTTGTCAATCGCGACCGTAAAAGCAAGGAACAAATCAACGACTTTTTTGGCTGGACTGAAATAGGAGAAAAGAATGATTTTTACATATAATAAAGAGTATGTTGGCGATGTCCTTATGATCATCGTGAAAAACAGCGGAGATGCCAAACTAGACGTGGAGCGCAAAGGCAAAGTAGCCCGTGTTTTCCTCAAAGATAATGGGGAAACAGTAGCTTGGAATATTTTCGAAGTTTCAAGTTTGTTTGAAATTGCAGAGCGCGGTCAAGCCTTTTTGACAGATGAGCAAGTAGCACGTTTGAACCAAGAATTGCAGGCGGAAGGATTTACAGAAGAAATTGTCAATGACAAGGAACCTAAGTTTGTTGTCGGTGAGATTGTCGAGATGGTAGCCCATCCAGATAGTGACCACCTCAACATCTGCCAAGTGGCCGTCGCAAGTGATAAGACAGTGCAAATCGTTGCAGGGGCTCCCAATGCGCGTCTTGGCCTGAAAACCATTGTAGCTCTTCCTGGAGCGATGATGCCAAAAGGCAATCTTATTTTCCCAGGCGAACTTCGTGGTGAGAAGAGTTTTGGCATGATGTGTAGCCCTCGTGAATTGCATCTACCAAATGCTCCACAAAAACGTGGGATTATTGAATTATCAGAAGACCAAGTTATCGGAACTCCATTTGACCCAGCCAAACACTGGACTGCCTAGGAAATTGTCAGTATTTGATAGACCAGATAGAGGGGGAAAAGATGGCAAAAAATGTAGTAATTACAGGAGCGACCTCAGGAATCGGTGAAGCGATTGCGCGTGCTTATCTGGAGCAGGGGGAGAATGTCGTTCTAACAGGGCGACGGACAGACAGACTAGATACCCTCAAGTCAGAGTTTGCAGAAATTTTTCCTAATCAAACCGTTTGGACCTTTCCAATGGATGTCACAGATATGACCATGGTCAAGACTGTTTGTTCCGATATTTTGGAAACGATAGGGCAGATTGATATTTTGGTCAATAATGCCGGACTAGCTCTTGGCTTGGCTCCCTATCAAGACTACGAAGAGTTGGATATGCTGACCATGTTGGATACCAATGTCAAGGGTTTGATGGCAGTTACTCGCTGTTTCTTGCCAGCAATGGTAAAAGCCAATCAGGGTCATATTATCAATATGGGGTCAACCGCAGGAATCTATGCCTATGCTGGGGCAGCTGTTTACTCAGCCACCAAGGCTGCAGTCAAGACTTTTTCAGATGGACTGCGAATTGATACCATTGCGACAGATATCAAGGTGACCACCATTCAGCCTGGAATTGTTGAAACAGATTTCTCTACAATTCGTTTTCATGGTGACAAAGAGCGTGCTGCCACCGTCTATCAGGGAATTGAGGCCTTGCAAGCTCAGGATATTGCAGATACAGTGATCTATGTGACCAGTCAACCCCGTCGTGTGCAGATTACAGATATGACCATTATGGCCAATCAACAGGCGACAGGTTTCATGGTTCATAAAAAATAAAAAATTTTCTCGAAAAGTTACAAATTTTTGTAACTTTTTTTGATTCCTTGCGAATAGATAAGTAGGAGGAAGAAAATATGTATAATAAAGTTATCATGATCGGGCGCTTGACGTCTACACCAGAATTGCATAAAACCAACAACGACAAGTCAGTAGCGCGTGCAACTATCGCTGTGAACCGTCGTTACAAAGACCAAAATGGGGAACGTGAAGCTGACTTTGTCAATCTTGTTCTTTGGGGGAAATTGGCTGAAACCTTGGCAAGCTACGCAACTAAAGGTAGTCTTATCTCTGTGGATGGAGAACTTCGTACCCGTCGCTTTGAGAAAAATGGCCAGATGAACTACGTGACTGAAGTCCTTGCCACAGGATTCCAACTTTTGGAAAGCCGCGCCCAACGTGCTATGCGTGAAAATAATGCTGGACAGGATTTGGCAGATTTGGTCTTGGAAGAGGAAGAATTGCCATTTTAAACATTGAAAAGTCTGAGTTGGTCTCAGACTTTTTATCTTGCCAAAGTCAGACTTTTTTCTTGACTATTTCTGACCAAGTGATACAATAGAACTATAAATTAGCACTCATATATAAAGAGTGCTAATAATATGTAGTTTATCATGGAGGAAAACAGATGTTGAAACCATTAGGAGACCGTGTGGTCTTGAAAATCGAAGAAAAAGAACAAACTGCTGGAGGCTTTGTCCTTGCGGGCTCAGCCCAAGAAAAAACAAAAACAGCCCAAGTTGTAGCTACTGGACAAGGGGTTCGTACCTTGAACGGTGACTTGGTTGCTCCAAGCGTTAAGGCTGGAGACCGTGTCTTAGTTGAAGCCCACGCTGGTATTGATGTCAAAGATGGCGATGAAAAGTACATCATCGTTGGCGAAGCTAACATCTTGGCTATCATTGAAGAATAGAAGGAGAAAGTAAGTATGTCAAAAGAAATTAAATTTTCATCTGATGCTCGTTCAGCGATGGTTCGTGGTGTCGATATCCTAGCAGACACTGTTAAAGTAACCTTGGGACCAAAAGGTCGGAATGTCGTTCTTGAAAAATCATTTGGTTCGCCCCTCATCACCAATGACGGTGTGACCATTGCAAAAGAAATCGAGTTGGAAGACCATTTTGAAAACATGGGTGCCAAATTGGTATCAGAAGTAGCTTCAAAGACCAACGATATCGCAGGTGATGGAACAACAACTGCAACTGTTTTGACTCAAGCAATCGTCCGCGAAGGAATCAAAAACGTCACAGCAGGTGCTAATCCAATTGGTATCCGTCGGGGTATTGAAGCAGCGGTTGCCGCAGCTGTAGAAGCCTTGAAAAACAATGCCATCCCTGTTGCCAATAAAGAAGCCATCGCTCAGGTTGCTGCCGTATCTTCTCGTTCTGAGAAAGTTGGCGAATACATCTCTGAAGCTATGGAAAAAGTTGGCAAAGATGGAGTCATCACCATTGAAGAGTCACGTGGTATGGAAACAGAGCTCGAAGTCGTGGAAGGAATGCAGTTTGACCGTGGTTACCTTTCACAGTACATGGTGACAGATAGTGAAAAAATGGTGGCTGACCTTGAAAATCCATACATCTTGATTACAGACAAGAAGATTTCCAATATCCAAGAAATCTTGCCTCTTCTAGAAAGCATTCTCCAAAGCAATCGTCCACTCTTGATTATTGCAGATGATGTGGATGGCGAAGCTCTTCCAACCCTTGTATTGAACAAGATTCGTGGAACCTTCAACGTAGTTGCTGTTAAGGCTCCTGGTTTCGGTGACCGTCGTAAGGCTATGTTGGAAGACATCGCTATCTTGACAGGTGGAACAGTTATCACAGAGGATCTTGGTCTTGAGTTGAAAGATGCGACAATTGAGGCGCTTGGTCAAGCAGCGAGAGTAACTGTGGACAAAGATAGCACTGTTATCGTAGAAGGTGCTGGAAATCCTGAAGCTATTTCTCACCGTGTTGCGGTTATCAAGTCTCAAATCGAAACTACAACTTCTGAATTTGATCGTGAAAAATTGCAAGAACGCTTGGCAAAATTGTCAGGTGGTGTCGCAGTCATCAAGGTCGGAGCTGCAACTGAAACTGAGTTGAAAGAAATGAAACTCCGCATTGAAGATGCCCTCAACGCTACTCGTGCAGCCGTTGAAGAAGGAATCGTTGCAGGTGGTGGAACTGCTCTTGCCAATGTCATTCCAGCCGTTGCTGATTTGGAATTGACAGGAGATGAAGCAACAGGACGCAATATTGTTCTCCGCGCCTTGGAAGAGCCTGTTCGTCAAATCGCTCACAATGCAGGATTCGAAGGTTCTATTGTTATCGATCGCTTGAAGAATGCTGAGCTTGGTACAGGCTTCAACGCAGCAACTGGCGAGTGGGTCAACATGATTGAAGAGGGAATCATTGACCCAGTTAAAGTGAGTCGTTCAGCCCTTCAAAATGCAGCATCTGTAGCCAGCTTGATCTTGACAACAGAAGCAGTCGTAGCCAATAAACCAGAACCAGTTGCCCCAGCTCCAGCCATGGATCCAAGCATGATGGGCGGGATGATGTAAAATTAACTTATAAAAAAACCAAAGAAGGGAATGCATATCCCTTCTTTTTATGATAATCTCTTCTAAATAGATTTGAGCTCTCCTAACTTATATGATAAAATAAGACTAGAAAAAGGAGAAGAACATGATCGATGTAGAAGAAATTCTGAGCAAGATGAACCCCAATCAGAAGATTAATTATGACCGTGTCATGCAGAAAATGGTTCAGGTTTGGGAAAAAAATGAGCAACGTCCCACTATTCTCATGCATGTTTGCTGTGCTCCTTGTAGTACCTACACCCTGGAATACCTGACCAAATACGCTGATGTGACCATCTATTTTGCCAATTCCAATATCCATCCCAAGGCAGAATACCACAAGCGGGCTTACGTTACAAAAAAATTTGTCAGTGATTTCAATGAGCGAACAGGCAATACGGTCCAGTATTTAGAAGCGCCTTATGAACCCAATGAATACCGGAAGTTAGTTAGAGGACTGGAAGAAGAACCTGAAGGTGGTGACCGTTGCAAGGTTTGTTTTGACTACCGTTTGGACAAAACAGCACAGGTAGCTATGGACTTGGGCTTTGATTACTTTGGTTCAGCCTTGACCATCAGTCCTCATAAGAATTCTCAAACCATCAACAGCATCGGAATTGATGTGCAAAAGATTTATAACACCCACTATCTCCCAAGTGATTTCAAGAAAAATCAAGGCTACAAGCGCTCGGTGGAGATGTGCGAGGAGTATGATATCTATCGTCAATGTTATTGTGGATGCGTCTATGCAGCTCAAGCCCAGAACATTGACCTTGTTCAGATTAAGAAGGATGCCACGGCTTTCTTGTTGGATAAGGATGTTGAAAAAGACTATTCTCATATCAAGTTTACTGTCACTAAATTAGATATATAGCAATTAACCCAGCTTCCAGGCTGGGTTTTTCAAATAAAAAACCAGGGCTCTCACCCCAGTTTGACAACTTTACCGATTCTTTAGTTCTATGTAGCGTTTGTACCAAATGTTGACATAGGCCTCTGAGAAAGGACCACGTCCATTGTTGATCCAATCAACAAGGATTTTAACATGCTCTTTCAAAATATAGTCTAAATCATCAGAATACTTCATTTTACGTTTATGACGTTCATACTCTTCGACGTCCAAGAGGCGTTTCTCACCATCTGTAAAAACTTTAACATCTAAATCATAATCGATGTATTTTAAAGCTTCTTCGTCTAGATAATAAGGGCTAGCCATGTTGCAGTAGTAGGAAATCCCATTATCACGAATCATGGCGATGATATTAAACCAATATTTTTTGTGAAAGTAAACAATAGCCGGTTCTCGAGTCACCCAACGACGACCATCACTTTCGGTAACAAGTGTGTGGTCGTTGACGCCGATAATAGCGTTCTCTGTTGTTTTTAGTACCATGGTGTCTCGCCAAGTACGGTGAAGACTCCCATCATGCTTATAACTTTGAATTGTAATAAAGTCGCCTTCTTTTGGAAGCTTCATAACTAACCAACTTTCTACAATTTATAAGTTTATCGTCTACTATTATATCATAAATTGGTCTAATTTTTTTGAATTTTACCTGAAAATGTTAAAGATATTCTCTGAGAGCGCTGGCTATATCCGAAAAATTATAGCCTTTTCTAGCTAAAACTTGGGTCAAACGTTGCTTTAGTTCGTAACCTTCATATTTACGAGTATATTTAGCATATTGTTTATCCAGTTCTTTAAAAATGAGCTCTTGAGTCGTTTCTTGGTCGACTTGACTGTCCAAGTTATCAAAGGCACTTTTAGCATCAGAATAGGAGAAGCCTTTGTTCGTCAAGTTTTGAATAATCTTATCCTGCAAGGCACGAGCGGGAAGTTTTCCCGTGTATTTTTTAAGCAGTTTCTCAGCCACACGTTGAGCAACCTCCGAAAAATCAAAATCCTTTAAAACATCTTCAATAGTTGATTTGGCAATCCCTTTTTGAGACAGTTTTTGAGCTAGCACATAGGGTCCCTTATCTCCAGAAAGTTGATTTGCATTGATGATAGAGTAGGCATACTGACGATCATTAATCCAGTTATCTTCTTTAAGATTAGCGATAACTTGACTAGTGATTTTTTCATCAAGATCATACTTTTTCAAATACTCACGAACTTCCTTTTCGGTTCGAGCTTTAAATGATAGATGGTAGAGGGCGAGATTTTTACCATAAGAGAACTGGGCAAAGTCCTGAATCTCGGTAAGTTCCTCTTTACTAATGACCTTATCTCGAGATAGCATAAAACGGACAATGGTATCTTCCGTGATATAAGAGGTTTGCTGTCCATCTAACTCCATCAAGTAGAGACGTTTTTTCTTTTCAAGTTTTGTGATTTTCATAGTTCTATTATACCCTAAAATGTGATAAGATAGGGGTATGAATCTGAAAGTCAAACAAAAGATACCTTTAAAAATTAAGCGGATGGGCATCAATGGTGAGGGAATCGGTTTCTACCAGAAAACCCTCGTTTTTGTGCCTGGCGCCCTCAAAGGAGAAGACATCTATTGTCAAATTACTTCTATTAAGCGCAACTTTGTTGAAGCCAAATTACTAAAGGTTAATAAGAAGTCGAAATTTCGGGTCGTGCCAGCTTGTACGATTTATAATGAATGTGGTGGTTGCCAAATCATGCACCTCCACTATGATAAACAGTTAGAGTTCAAAACGGACCTGCTCCGCCAAGCCCTGAAAAAATTTGCTCCTGCAGGATATGAAAACTATGAAATCCGTCCAACTATCGGAATGCAGGAACCAAAGTACTACCGTGCTAAGTTGCAATTCCAGACTCGAAAATTTAAAAATCAGGTCAAGGCAGGTTTGTATGCGCAAAACTCTCATTATCTCGTAGAGTTGAAAGACTGTTTGGTGCAAGATAAGGAAACTCAAGTGATTGCGAATCGCCTAGCTGAACTTCTTACTTACCACCAAATTCCAATTACAGATGAGAGAAAAACGTTAGGTGTTCGTACTATCATGGTACGTCGAGCAAGAAAAACGGGACAAGTCCAGATTATCATTGTCACAAATCGCCAGCTTAATTTAACCCAGCTAGTAAAAGACTTAGTTAAAGATTTTCCAGAAGTCGTCACAGTTGCAGTCAATACAAATACAGCGAAAACAAGTGAAATCTATGGTGAAAAGACGGAAATTATCTGGGGCCAAGAGAGTATTCAAGAAGGAGTACTCGACTATGAGTTTTCTCTCTCCCCTCGAGCTTTCTATCAGCTTAATCCTGAGCAGACAGAAATTCTCTATAGTGAAGCCGTTAAGGCTCTGGATGTCAGCAAAAAAGACCATCTGATTGATGCCTATTGCGGTGTTGGGACGATCGGATTTGCCTTTGCAAGTAAAGTAAAGAGTCTCAGAGGAATGGATATTATTCAGGAAGCCATAGAAGATGCCAAGCGAAATGCTAAAAAAATGGGATTTGACAATACCCATTACGAAGCGGGAACAGCTGAAGAGATTATTCCACGCTGGTATAAAGAAGGCTACCGAGCAGATGCCTTGATAGTCGATCCTCCTCGTACAGGTTTAGATGATAAGCTGTTGGATACCATTCTAACCTATGTTCCAGAAAAAATGGTCTATGTATCCTGCAATGTTTCGACCTTGGCTCGAGATTTGGTTAAACTGGTAAAAGTCTATGACCTCCAGTATATCCAGTCGGTCGATATGTTTCCCCACACTGCACGAACAGAAGCAGTGGTTAAGTTAGTAAAAAAAGATAGAGCTCTAAGACATAAAAAACAAGCAAGATACGAATCAAAGAAAAAAGTATAACGGATAATTAATTAGTATAGGAAAAAATTATTATATAGAAATAATAGAGCACAGAGGAGTAAGTTAAATGTCATTAAAAGAAAATCTAAATAAATATGACTATTTAAAAGAAATTTGCAAATTTTCAGATTTAACAAATGTAAACATAAAACAATTGATAAAAGGGGTATCAAATGACGAGAAAAAATTGTGGGCAATGTTTGCTAGGAAAAAAAGAGGCTTGAATAACGATAATTTTGATTTGGAACAGATTTGCGTACAAGTTGGGAGTAGCATTAACATATACTCTGAGTTAAGAGGAATATTAAGATGTATGATTTCTGAACCAAAAAAAGAAGAAGTTTCTACAGAATTTACGGTTGATGCATATATGTTCACTACATTCATGGATAAAGACAGTATCAAGTACAGATCTATCTATAATAAATTCGAAGATTTTATTATTTATGAAATTATTGCTGAAAAATACTTAGCTAATATAGATTATGGAGACTATGATAAAATCAACTATTCGGAAGTGAAATTTGCGCTTGAACATCGTGCTTATTTATGGAATCCTGCCCCATCAACACATGGAAATAAAGAACGAGAAATACTCGCAACTTTTAAAACAAGAAAAGAGAACAAAGAGAAAGAAGTTGAAAATTTTTCTGTAGACTGAAAAAAGTCCTTGACAAAGGTAAAAAAGTAGGTATAATAGAAAGAGTTGAAAAGCTCAAGGTCCGTTGGTCAAGGGGTTAAGACACCGCCT